>JACQRN010000114.1 GCA_016206515.1 Planctomycetota bacterium
GGGGGGCGGGGGGGGAGCCGGGGAAGCACCTGCTGGAGGTCGACGTCTCGCTGGAGGAACTTGCGGCGATCCTCGGGGAGGAGCTCGAGCTCCCGCGGATCCAGCCGCGCGGGCGCGACCGGATCCTCGCCGACCGCGGGCGGTACTCGTCGATCGGGGTGGTGGGGCCCGAGTCGCTGCGGCACTTCAGGCGGACGTACCGCGAGGCGCTCAAGCGGCAGATCGCCGAGGGGCTCTACGACCCCCAGAACCCGGTCATCATCCCGATCCGCCGCGACCTTCGGTACCGGACCTGGCGACCCCGGCCGGTCCCGGAGTCGGCCGCGGTCGTCTTCTACATCATGGACGTCTCGGGCTCGATGGGGGACGAGCAGAAGGAGATCGTCCGCCTCGCGGCGTTCTGGATCGATACGTGGCTGCGCTCCCAATACAAGGGAGTGGAAACGCGCTACATCGCGCACGACGCCGCGGCGCGCGAGGTCCCGCGCGACATGTTTTTCCGGTTGCGGGAGAGCGGCGGCACGAAGATCTCTTCGGCGTATGAATTGGTGCGCTCGATCCTCGCCGAGCATTACGTCTCGCGCGACTGGAATCTCTACATCCTCCAGTTCTCCGACGGCGACAACTGGGGCGCGGACGACACGGGGAGGTGCGCCGAGATCCTGCAGGAGTCGTTGCTGCCGGTTTGTAATTTATTTGCCTACGGTCAGGTCCGCTCCGCCTACGGGAGCGGGCAGTTCCTCAAGGACCTGAAGGAGAAGATCCAGGACGAGCGGCTCGTGACCGCCGAGATCCCGGACCGGGAGCACATCCTCGACGCGCTGAAGGCGTTTTTGGGGAAGGGGAGGTAGGGTGTCCATAACCGCCTCCCTGCGCGAGCTGAAGGCCGAGATCGAGCAGTACGCCCGCGGGTACGGGCTCGACTTCTGCGAGGTGATCTTCGAGGTGATCGACGCCGACCGGCTCAACGAGGTCGCCTCGTATGGCGGGTTCCCCACGCGCTACCCCCACTGGCGGTTCGGGATGGCGTACGAGGAACTGCAGAAGTCGTACGCCTACGGCCTGGCGAAGATCTACGAGCTCGTCATCAACAACGCCCCCTGCTACGCCTACCTGATGTCGTCGAACTCGCTGGTCGACCAGAAGCTCGTCATGGCGCACGTCTACGCCCACTGCGACTTCTTCAAGAACAACCAGTGGTTCTCCCATACGAACCGCAAGATGGTCGACCAGATGGCGAACCACGGCACGCGCGTGCGCCGTCACATCGCCCGCCTCGGCCAGGACCGGGTCGAGTCGTTCCTCGACACCTGCCTGTCGCTGGAGAACCTCATCGACGTCAACGCCCCGTTCATCCGGCGGCGTCGCGACGAGGCGCTCCCGGAGCAGGAGGAGGAGGAGCCGGACGACGTGCCTCGCCTCAAAAGCAAAGGGTACCTCGACCGGTACATCAACCCGCCGGAGGCGCTGCAGGCGGCGCGCCGCAAGAGGATGGAGGATGCCCAGGAGGCCTCCTCGCGCTTCCCCGAGTCCCCCGAGCGGGACGTCCTGCAGTTCCTGATCGACTACGCGCCGCTGGAGCGCTGGCAGATGGACTGCCTGGCGATCGTCCGGGAGGAGGCGCACTACTTCGCCCCGCAGGCGCGCACGAAGATCCTCAACGAGGGGTGGGCCGCCTACTGGCACTCCCGGATCATGACGGAGAAGTGCCTGACCGACGCCGAGGTGGTCGACTACGCCGACCACAACGCCGGGACGCTTGCGATGCAACCGGGCCACCTCAACCCGTACAAACTCGGGGTCGAGCTCCTGCGCGACATCGAGGACCGGTGGAACCGCGGCGCCTTCGGCTCCCAGTACGAGGCGTGCGACGACCTGGAGACGAAGCGGCGCTGGGACAAGAAACTCGGTCTCGGGCGCAAGAAGATCTTCGAGGTCCGCCGCGTCTGCAACGACCTGACCCTCCTCGACACGTACCTGACAGCCGAGTTCTGCGAGCGGCTGCGGCTGTTCACCTACCGCAAGCGTACGGCCGACGGGGCGGTCGTCCTGGAGTCGCGCGGCTTCGAGGAGGTGAAGGGGCGGCTCCTCGCGGGCCTGACCAACTGCGGCCACCCGCTTCTTGCGGTTGTGGAGGGGAACTTCCGCAACCGCGCCGAGATGCTCCTGGAGCATGCGCACGAGGGGGTGGACCTCGACCTCGCCGCCGCCCGCGAGACGATGGAGCGCCTCTTCTCCCTCTGGACCCGCCCGGTCCATGTGAGGAC
>JACQRN010000119.1 GCA_016206515.1 Planctomycetota bacterium
CGTCACGACCGCCCTGGGCGCGCAGCAGGGGATGGAGCTGGTCGACCTGGCGACGGTGAGCCCGCCGCCCGAGGTGATCGAGAAGGTGTCCGTGACGATGGCGAACATGTACCGGATCTTCCCGGTCAAGTTCGAGGAGAACACCCTGACCGTCGCGATGGCGGATGTCCGCAACGTGAATGCCCTCGATGACCTGCGCTTCATGCTCAACTGCGAGGTCGTCGGCGCGATCGCCGACGAGCAGGCGATCGCCCAGGCGATCTCGAAGTACTACGGAGACAAGACGGAGTCGATCGAGGATCTGATGAAGGACCTCGAGGAGGCCGGACTGACCGAGGACGCCACCGCCCAATTCGAGACGCAGTCGACCAAGTCGATCGACATCGGCGACCTGACGCAGATGGCCACGGAGGTCCCGGTCGTCAAGCTCATGAACCTGTACCTCCTCCAGGCGATCAAAGCCCAGGCGAGCGACATCCATTTCGAGCCGTTCGAGGACGACTTCAAGGTCCGCTACCGCATCGACGGCGCGCTCTACGAGATGATGCCGCCGCCGCGCCACCTCGCGCAGGCGCTCATCGCGCGGGTGAAGGTCATGGCGAACATGGACATCTCCGAGCGCCGGCTGCCGCAGGACAACCGGATCGAACTGTCGATCAGCGGGAACCCGATCGACCTGCGCGTGTCGACCCTCCCGACGAAGTTCGGCGAGAGCGTCGTGCTGCGCATCCTCGACCGCCGCGTCGTCGCGCTCGACCTCAACCAGGTGGGCCTGCGGGAGGACGACCTCGATGTGTTCCGCGCGCTCATGCAGAAGCCGAACGGGATCATCCTCGTCACCGGCCCGACGGGTTCGGGGAAGACCACCACGCTCTACGCGGCGCTCAGCGAAATGAACCAGGTCGACACGAAGATCATCACGGCGGAGGACCCGGTCGAGTACGACATCGAGGGGCTCGTCCAGGTCCAGGTGCGCCCCGAGGCGGGGACGACCTTCGCCTCGCTCCTGCGCGCGATCCTCCGCCAGGACCCGGACGTCATCCTCGTCGGGGAGATCCGCGACCTCGAGACCGCGCAGATCGCCATCCAGGCCTCCCTGACCGGGCACATGGTATTCAGCACGCTGCACACCAACGACGCCCCGCAGACCGTGACGCGCCTGATCGACATGGGGGTCGAACCGTTCCTGGCCTCCGCCACGCTCGAGGCGATCCTCGCCCAGCGCCTTGTGCGCAGGATCTGCAAGGGGTGCAAGGAGGAGTACGCCCCCTCCGACGAGATCCTCATGGAGATCAACCTGAACCCCGAGACCCTCGCCGGCAAGAAATTCTGGACCGGGCGCGGATGCGAGACCTGCAACAACACCGGGTACAAGGGCCGGACCGCCATCCACGAGATCCTGGTGGTCGACGACCGCATCCGCGAACTGATCAACGAGAACGCCCCGACCTCGAAGTTGCGCGACGTCGCGCGCGAGCGCGGCATGCGTACGCTGCGGGACAGCGGCCTCCTGACGATCTACGATGGGACCACCACGATCGAGGAGGTCGCCTCCGCGACGCTGTTCGCGGAATAGCGAGGCCGCCGGAAACCGAGATTGCGTGCCGCTGCGGGGTATACTCTCCGCGGCGTCCGGGTCGGGAGCCGGCGCACGGTGAGGGGAGGCCAGATGCCGACGTTCGTCTACCAGGCCATGGATCGCCAGGGGAAGGAGGTCAAGGGGGAGGTTCCCGCCTCGTCCCAGGAGGAGGCGATCAACCTCGTCCGCAAGAAGGGCCTGTACCCCACCATGATCAAGCAGAAGAGCGAACGCCGCTCCAAGCGGTCCGCCACGACCGCCGTCGTGAAGGCGAGGGGACGCTCCTTCTCGTTCGGCGGGGTGAACCGGAAGATGCTCACCCAGTTCACCCGCCAGTTTTCGACGCTGCAGGACGCGGGGCTCCCGATCGTCCGGTCCCTGCAGATCCTCGAGGGGCAGATGAAGGCGGGCATCCTGAAGAACGCCCTGATGGACGTCACCGAGGACGTGCAGGGAGGGACGTCGCTTTCCGAATCGTTCGCGAAACACCCGAAGGTGTTCGACAAGCTCTACATCAACATGGTCCGGGCGGGGGAGGCGGGCGGCGTCCTGGACGTGATCCTGCAGCGCCTGGCCCTGTTCATGGAAAAGTCCCAGAAGCTGAAGGCGCGCGTGAAATCGGCGCTCGTGTACCCGACCGCCGTCGTCGTCATCGCGGCGGGGATCCTGACGTTCATCATGGCGGCGATCATCCCCAAGTTCCAGAAGATGTTCGATGAACTCGGCGTCACCCTCCCCCTGATGACGCAGGTCCTCATCGGATTCTCGAATTTCGTGAAGGAGAACATCCTCTGGATGCCGATCCTCCCGGTCCTCGCCATCGTCGGGCTCAAGATCCTGCGCAAGAACGAGGCGGGCCAGGTGCTCATCGACCGGGCGAAGCTCAAGATGCCCCTGTTCGGCATGATCATCCGGAAGGCGACGATCGCGCGCTTCTCCCGTACGTTGGGAACCCTCATCCAGAGCGGCGTCGCCATCCTGGAGGCGCTCTCGATCGTCAAGGGGGCGGCCGGGAACGCGGTCATCGCCAACGCGATCAGCGATGTCCACAGCTCCATCCGCGAGGGGGACACCATCGCGGAACCGCTGCGGCAGAGCGGATGCTTCGACGAGATCGTCATCAACATGATCGAGGTGGGCGAGGAGACGGGAGACCTCGACAAGATGCTCATCAAGGTCGCGGACAACTACGACGAGGAGGTCGACAACGCCGTCGGGAGCCTGATGTCCCTGTTCGAGCCGCTGCTGATCGTCCTGATGGGATTCGCGGTCGGGTTCATCGTCATCGCGCTGTTCCTGCCGCTGGTCACCCTGATGGACTCGATCGGCGCGCAGGGGTAGTTCGTGGAGGGCCTCCGGGAACCGCACGCCTCCCCGGGACGTTGGGTCCCGAGCCCCCTGCGGGTCGCCGCCCTGGCGCTCGTCGCTTCCACTGCCGCAGGCTGGGCCGCCCACGGGGAGCGGGGGGAGGGCTTGACCCTCTCGCTTGCCAGGCTTCTTGAGGAGGGGCGCGTCTGGACGCTGTTGACCTACCCGTTCGCCCCCGCCCCGCTCGCGGCTCAGGTCATGGGCCTGGCGGGGGTCCTGAGTTTCGGGTCCCTCCTGGCCGAGGCGCGCGGCGCTCACCGGACCGTGCGCTGCGCCGTGTCGACGGTCCTGGCCGTCGGCCTCTGCGCACTGTTCACGCGCGGCGCGCCCTTCGCGGGATGGCTCGGGATCGGCTTATCCCTCGCGACGACGGCGATCTTTCCGCTCCGCGGTGGGCAACACCCCAGGGGACGCCGATGGGCCGCCGGCTACGTCCTGGCGGGGGTCGGCGCGGCCTGCCTGGAGGGCGGGGCGCTCCCGGCGCACCTCGTGGGGATCCCCGTTGGCATCGCCCTCGCCGTCGCACCCCCCTGCGCCCGCGACACCGCGCGACGCTGGCGCGCCTGGCGGCTCGAACGGGAGATTCGCGCCGACCTCCTGGCCAGGGAGCGCATCGACGCGCTCCTGACCCGGATCGATGCCGCCGGTGGCTGGGACCGCCTGCCGCGCCGCGACCGGCGCGCCCTGCGACTCGCGGCGAAGCGTGTCGCGGTCAGCGCCCCTCGCGAGCCGGCACGGAGCCTGCCGGCGGACGGCGCGGGCCCCTCCCTACGGGGACAGGCTGCCTCCCCCCCCCTCCAGCACCGTGTGGACGAGCTCCTGGCCAAGATCCACCGGTCCGGGACCGGCAGCCTGACCCAGGACGAGCGGAAGGATCTCCACGAAGCCAGTGAATGGTACCGGCGCCGCACGTAAGAGCGGCGGCCCGGACGAGGGCCTACCCCCCGGCTTCCCGTCCGTCGTCGGCTCCTACCGCCTGATCTCCCAGCTCGGGGAGGGTTCGATGAGCGTCGTCTGCCTCGCGGAGGACCTCCGCGACGGCAGCCGGTGGGCCGTCAAGTTCCTGCCGCCCGCCCTGCGCGACGACGGATGGAGGGCCGAGTGCCTCCGGCGCGAGTACCGCCTCGCGCGCGGTTTCTCGCATCCTTCCCTCGTCCGCCTGCGGGATCTCGTGCGGCAGGATGACCAGGACTTTCTCATCCTGGAGGCGGTCGATGGGACCGGGCTTCGGGAGATCCTGGAGGAGCGCCGCCTGTCCCTCTCCGAAGCGATCGAAACGGGAAAGGCCGTGGCCGGAGCGCTCCACTACATCCACGAGAGCGACCGTCGCAACTGGCTGGTCCACGGCGATGTGAAGCCAGAGAACGTCCTGATCCGACGCGGCGAGGGCCCGATCGTCGCGCCTCGCGCGGTCCTGATCGACTTCGGGACGATGACCGTCGCGGCGCGCACGATCGGCGGGGCGGGGTGGATCCGCCGAGTCGCCTGGAACCTGTTCGGAGGCAAGCGGCTCGTCGGATGCTCCTCCCTCTACGTCTCCCCCGAGCAGGCGACCGGCAAGGATCTCGACCCCAGGGCCGACGTCTATTCCCTGGGGGCGGTCCTGTACGAGCTGTTCGCCGGACGCCCGCCGTTCCTCACGGACGCGGAGGAGCACGCCTACGTCGGCCGTGGCGCGGCGGTTCCGGAACGCCCGAGGTTCCTGCACCGCCATCTCGACCGCGAACTCCTGCACAAGCACGTCACGCTCGCCCCCGCACCCCCCTCTCGATGGAATCCGGACCTCCCACCCGACCTGTCCCGCCTCGTCATGCGCTGCCTCGCCAAACCGCCCGAGGAGCGGTTCCCCGATATGTTGAGCCTCCTGATGGAGTTGACGCAGATGAAGGTCGACGCGGACGGGACCTTCCGCAATGCCCGCAGGACCACCGGGCGGACCTCCGCCCTGCACGAGCGTCCCGCGGTCGTCCTGCGCGTGGTATCCGGTCCGCAACAGGGAC
>JACQRN010000120.1 GCA_016206515.1 Planctomycetota bacterium
CAGGTCGATCACGGGGTGGCCCTGCGCGCGCAGCGCCTTCGCCTGCGCGGCGAGGGTGAGCGTGATGGAAGGTTCCAGCCCCGCGGCGCGCGCGGCGAGTTTCATGCCTTTCCCTCCCCCAGCGTGCCGGCCGGATGCAGGGCGAGAAACCGCTTCGCGTCGATCCCCCTCCGGCCGGCCAGCTCCGCGGCGATGGCGTCGAGAACCGCCTGGGCCGCGAGTGTGCTCGCCATCGGCGCGCGGTTTAGGGGATCCCCCTCCTCGGGGATGGCATAGACCAACGTCTCGTCGCTCTGCGAGGCGAGGGGGGATCCAGGCGTCCCCGTGACCGCGAGAGTCCAGACCCCTCGGAGGCGCAGGTGTTTCGCAAGTTGCACGATCTCGGCGGTCCGGCCGCTGTGGGACACGAGGACCGCAACGTCCGATGCGGACACCTGCCCGGAGTCCCCGTGCAACGCATCGAGGGGGGAAAGGAAATACGACGGGATCCCGAGGGACGACAGCGTCGCGGCCGCCTTGCGCGCGGCGAAGGCGGGCTTCCCCACCCCGCCCAGGTGCAGTCGCCCGCCGCGCTCCAGACAGGCGGCGATCTTCCCGACCGCGCGCTCGAAGGGGGCGCGGAGGGGGCCCCCCTCCGAAAGCGCTGTGGCAAGAGAGTCGACCGAGAGCGAGGCGGCCGAGAGCGCCCGCCGGGCGTGCGGCAGGTCCGATGCCTCCCGGGCGGAGGAGTTCCTGGAGGGAGCGGCACCCGGAAGCCCCGGTCCGCGGTACAGGACGCGCAGGCGTGCGAGCGCCCCCTCCGTCGCCACGCCCCCCTCGGCCTCGCAGCAGACCGCGCCGCAGGCGGACGCCAGAATCGCCGCCTGCTGCAGATTCAGGCCGCGATGCCATGCGGCGATCAGCCCCCCGAGGAACGCGTCGCCGGCCCCCGTGGTGTCGACAGCGTGGATCCCCGGAAGCGCTGGGACCGCCCCGGCGAACCCCTCCCCGGCCGCCACGCACCCCCGCTCGCCCAATGTGCTGACGACCCACTTCATCCCGTGCGGGGCGTACCGCTCCAGGAGGCTGCGGACCCCGGCGAGCGGGTCGTCAAGACCGGTCCACTCCCGCACCGCGAGCGCGGCCCCCTTCACGACGGTGGCCCTCCGAAGAACCGCCTCCACCTGTTCGCGCGTCCCGAGACCCGCCTCCCCGATCGCCTGGGCGGCGGGGAGGTCGAAGTCGAGGAAGGCGGGATGGCCCGCATCGCGCGCGAGGGCGAGCGCCGCCTCGACCGCCTCGAGCCGGACCTGGCAGATCTCGCTCGAGACGGACCGCGCTGCGCGCAGAAGATCTCCCCAATGGGCACGGATGTCGGAGGCGGTCGCCCGCCGGGCCGCGCCGGCCTTCATGTAGATCGCGCGCGCACCAGAGGAATCCACGAAGATCTCCGAGACCGAGGTCGGATCCTCACAGGGACGCACCGGGGAGGGATCCACGCCGAGCCGGCGCATCTCGTCGCGCAGCCACCGCCCCTCGGCGTCGTCGCCGCCCCAACCGACCGCGCAGGTGCGTAGGCCCAGGGCCGCGCCCCAGGAAAGATGGTTCGTGACGACCCCTCCGGCGTGGCTCGACTCGGAGAGGATCTCGGTCTTCTCCTCGCCGCCGACGATCCGCCCGGCCTTCCGGATCCGGTCGACGACCATCCCGCCGAACCCCGCGACGTCGTAAGGGTCGGGCATCAGGCGGGGGCCTTCTCGACCTGGATCGGGGCTGCGGACGCGACAGGCGCGAACGGGGTGCGCCAGCGCTCCGGGATCGGCGCCTGGAGATCCCGCTCGAACGACCCGGCGACCGCCAGGAACCGCTTCGTCTCCTCGGCGGAGAGGGATGGCGTCCCCTCCGCGACCGCCCCGGACCCGAGGATCCCGCGATCCGAGAGAAGCACCTTCATGCAGGCGATCGTCTTGCGCGCCCCCGTGAACTCGCACAGGGCGCGGAACCGCTCGAAGGCGCGCTGGTAGTGGAGCATCCTCTCCCGGTGCGCGTGCCGGCAGGAGAGCCACGCGTCCTGCCACTCCCTAGGCCAGAGGTTCGCGTACCCGGAGACGAACCCGACCGGGAGCGCGTAGTGGAACAGGACCCGCTCGATCCAGCGGCGTACCCCGGCGCGGTCCGGGTCGAAGAAGTCGAACGCGACTTGTGGATTTCCAAGGTAGATCCCGAACGACCCCATCAGGTTGAACTGGCGCGCTGCGCGGGTGTAGTTCCCCATCACCTTGCGCGACGCCGTCACCTTGATCCCGCGGACGAAATCGATCCGGCTCATCTTCTTAAGGTCCCGCGTCCGGATATGCGGGACGCGCGGGTCCACCGAGAGATCCACATTGTCGTACAGGAACAGAGGGACGTGGCGGCCGAGCCGGTCCATCTCCTCGCGCACCTCCTCGCGCAGGAAGGCGACCGCGTCCCCCATGTCCGCGACCGCCAGGGGCGCGAGCACCACCGCGTGCGCCCCGAACCGGCAGGCGTCGCGCAGCTGCTCGACCACCTCGGCGCGGCGCGAGGAGGAGATCCCGAGCCAGAGCTCCACGGTCCGGTGGCCGTCGCCGCGCAGCAGCGCGTTCACCCGGGTCACCTCGTCCGCCTGCACCGCCATCGCCCGCGCCCGCCGGCGGCGCTCCAGGCGGTTCCACTCGCCGTTCGTCCCCATCCCGAACAGAATGTCCGCCCCGAACCCGCCCGACACAGCGTGCCGCACCAGCCGTCTCTGGCTCTCCTCGTCGACCTCCCCGCGCGCGTCGAGCGCCGTCAGGAGCGGTACCGAGAGCCCCTCGCGGGGCTTGTAGTCGCCGACGATGAACATTCAGCAGGGAATTCTACCCACGCGATGCGCGATGCGTCCCGCGCGATGCGCGCCCTACATCCGCTCCTTCAGGATCTTCGTGATCTCTCCCAGCGCCGGGAAGCGGTCCAGCTTCTTCTTGGAGAAGACGAGCGTGCCGTCGGCGGTCACCTCGAAGACGCCACCCTTTCCCTGGACGAGCTCCGGGACGACCCCGAGCGACTCCTTCAACTCGGCCGCGAGCCCCGCGGCCATCGGCTTGTAGTTTCACTGCACGCAGTATTCGACCGAGACGCGCATCGCATCCTCCTCTCGTTATCCATCCTCTTCTGACTCCTGTCTCCTGACTCCTGTCTTCTGTCTCCTCTTTTCCAGATATCCCTCCAGGATAATCTGCGCCGCGATCCGGTCGCGCTGTCCGGTGCGCTTGCGGCGCTTCGTCCCGATCTCGTCGAGGACCCAGTCCGCCTGGGCGGTCGTCAGGCGCTCGTCCTCGTAGGCGACGGGGAGCTTCAGGAGGGCGGCGAGGCGCCCCCCCCACGAGCGGACCTCCTTCGCGGCGGTCCTCTCCTCCCCGTCGAGACTGACGGGGAGGCCGATCACGACGAGGGTGGCCTCCTTCTCCCGCGCGACCTTCGCAATCGGCTCCAGGGCCTCCTCGGGGGAATCGACCGCGAGCGTCGGCAGGCCGTGCGCGGCGATCCCGAGGGGGTCCGAGACCGCCAGGCCGAACCGCTTGCGACCGTAGTCGATCGTAAGGATCCGCCCCTCGCTCACGCGCCGTCCTCCGGCGCGCGGAACTCCCCGAGCGACTCGAACCGCTTCGCGGCGCTCCAGCGCACCAGGGGGCGCACCGCGTAGTTGCGGTCCGCGCCCAACCCCTCGACCTGATCGACCGCCGTGACCCGGCGCGCGCCGTCGGCGAATCGGCGCAGGTGGACAAGAAGATCGACCGCCCCCGCAACCTGCGCGCGGACCGCCTCGTAGGCGAGGTCGACCCCGCCCATGAGCGCCATCGTCTCGAGCCGCAGGAGCGCGTCGCGCGGGGAGTTCGCGTGAAGGGTCGTCATCGAGCCGGGGTGGCCGGTGTTCATCGCCTGGAGCATGTCGAGCGCCTCGCCGCCGCGGCACTCCCCGACCAGGATCCGGTCCGGGCGCATCCGCAGCGCCGAGCGGACCAACTCCCTCATCGTCACCTCGCCGCGCCCATGGCGGTCGGGGGGGCGCGTCTCGAGCGGGATCACGTGGTCCTGGCGCAGCTGCAGCTCCGAGGCATCTTCGATCACCAGGACCCGCTCGTCGGGGGAGAGGTACGCCGACAGGCAGTTCAGAAGCGTCGTCTTCCCGGTCCCGGAGCCGCCCGAGATCACGAGCCCCGCGTGCGACTCGACGGCGCGCCGCAGCAAGGCGCACGTCCGCGCATCGAGGGTCCCGTTGGCGATCAGCGCCTCCTCCGTGAACAGCTCGCGCGCGAACTTCCGGATCGACAGGGCGATCCCGCGGCGCGAGACGGGGGGGAGGACCGCGTGGACCCGCGAGCCGTCGGGGAGCCGCGCCTCGAGGATCGGGTGCTCCTCGTCGGCGGGGCGCCCCACCGCCTCGGCGATGTTCGAGATCGCCGCGCGCAGAGCCGCCTCGCCGTCGAACCGGGTCGTCGTCAACTGGAGTCGCCCGGCGCACTCGACGTACACCTCCCCGTACCCGTTGACGAGGATCTCCCCGACCGACTCGTCGCGCAGGTACGGCGCGACCGGGGCGAGGAAGGTGTCGATGAGATAATCCTGGTCGCCGCTCACAGAACCCCCTCCCGCCCGCGCGCCTTCAGGTGCTCCTGAAGCTTCTTGAGCTCCCCCTCCCGCGCGCGGTCGCACACGAGCGTCGCGTCGGGGGTGTGCACCACGATCAGGTCCTTCGCGCCGAGGAGCGCCACCAGGTGCTTCGCGTCGGAGACCGCGATGCACCCGGCGCTATCGAGCGCCTCGACGGCGCCGCGGACGCGGTTCCCCGCGCCGTCCTCGGCGAGATACCGCGCCGCCGCGCCCCACGACCCGACGTCGTCCCAGGTCCAGTCCACAGGGACGACCGTCACCGCTCCGTCGCGAGCGCCCCCGGAGCGGGAGGCGGGCTCCAGGACGCCGTAGTCGATCGAGATCCTCTGCGAGCGCGCGTACGCCTGGGCCAGGGACGCCGGCTCTCGCTCGGTCCCGAAATCCGCGGCGACCGCCTCCAGGGGTTCGACCACCCGCGGGACGTACCGGCGCAGAGCCGCGAGGATCCCCTTCGCGCGCCACAGGAAGATCCCGGCGTTCCAGAGGTGCTTCCCCCCGCGCAGGTACCCCTGCGCCGTCGCGAGGTCCGGCTTCTCGCGGAATGCGGCGACGCGATGGACGGCGAGCATCCCGCGCCGGCCCACTTCCGACCCGACCTCGACGTATCCGTAGGAGGTCGCCGGCTCGCGCGGCCGGATCCCGAACGTCAGGAGTTCCCCCTCCCCGAGCCCGGTCGATGCCGCGCGCAGAGCCTCGCGGAAATCCGCCTCGGGATCGATCACATGGTCGGCGGGGAGAACCGCCAGGCGCGCCTCGGGGTCGACGCGCGAGACCGCCAGAGCCGAGAAGGCGACGCACGCGGCCGTGTCGCACCCGAACGGCTCGACGAGGAGCCGCACGCCGCCGAACGCGGCGAGCGATTCGCGCGCGGCGTCGCGGTGCGCCGAGCCCAGGCAGACCCAGATCCTCTCCGGCGGGACGAGCCCGCGCAGCCGCGCGAGGGTCCGCGCCAGCAGCGGCACGTCCCCCGCAATCGGCAGGAACTGCTTCGGGAGGCGCGCGCGGCTGGCGGGCCAGAACCGGACCCCCGAGCCGCCGGCCATGACGATGGCATGGAGATCGCCGGGCACGGGCACATTAAAGGGCGCGAAGCGCGAAGCGCGAAGCGCGAAGCGTCCGGCCCCGCGTCAGGCCGTGCGCCGCACGGCCTCGCGACGCACGCGGCAGGGGGGGCACAGGAGCGCCGGGAGCTTCTCCGCGTGGGCGGGGAGGTTCAGGGCGACCCAGCGGCGCCCCTGCCGGACGCGACGGCAGTCGCGGCAGAGGATCAGCACGGTCGGCGGCGCGATCTCGTGGCTCATCCGGCGTTCCTCACCGGTTCGAGGAGGTGCTCGTTCGCCGCGAGGGACGAGGGAAGGCGCAGGTGGAGGGTCGCGGCGCACGCCGGGCAGACGGTGTACGCCATGATCCGCCCCAGGACGAGGTGCGTATGGGGGAACCAGTGCCCGCCCGCCTCGACCGCGTTGCACAGGCAGCATTGGACGACGCGGGAGCGCCCCACGGGGTCTTCTTCGGTTTTTTCCGGGCCCGGGCTGCGCCCGGACCCGAAAAAAACCGGGGGCGCGGACGACGCCCCCGGTTCCCCGATGAACGGGATCAACACCAACCGATGACATCCCGGGGATCGACAATCCTTTCATTGTGCTGAAGTTGTTTCTGATCTCCCTTCACACGGATGCGCAATCCGCTTGCGCCTCCGTGTGAGCCTCCCTACCTTCCCTCCGTGGGCGCGGTCCTCCTCGACGGCAAGCGGCTGGCGGAAAAGATCCAGTCCGACCTGCGCACGCGCATCGCCGCACGGGGTGCCCCGCCTCCGCACCTGTGCGTCATCCAGACCGTCCCCGCACCGGCCTCGCAGGTGTACGCCCGTCAGCTCGCTCGCGCCTGCCAGGAGATCGGGATGACGTTCTCCGTCCGGCCCCTGGGGGAGGACCTGACCGGCGCGGCGCTCGCCGAGGCGATCCGGGAGACCTGCGAGGAGACGACGGTCTGCGGCGTGATCCTCCAGATGCCGATCCCCCCCTCGATCGATCCGCACGAGATCCGGATCCACATCGAGCGCCGGAAGGACGTCGAGCGGATCAACCCGACGAACCTGGGGTTCGTCGTGTACGCGAACCCCTCCCTCGCTCCCTGCACGGCGATGGCGGTGATGGAGCTGATCGCCTTGACGGGCCGCGACCTGCGCGGCGCCGAGGCGGTGGTCGTCGGCCACAGCGAGATCGTGGGAAAGCCGATCGCCCTCCTTCTCCTCGATCGCCTCGCGACGGTGACCGTCTGCCACGTCGGAACGCGGGACCTGGCCGCCCACACCCGCAGGGCGGACATCCTGGTCGTCGCGGTGGGCAGGCCGGCGCTCGTCACGCGCGACATGATCAAGCCGGGCGCCGTCGTCCTCGACGTGGGGGTCAACCGCGTCGGGCCCGAGGGGGAGACGCGGCTCGTCGGGGACGTCGCCGGGGATGTGTGCGATGTGGCAGGCCACCTCACGCCGGTCCCTGGCGGGGTGGGGCCGGTCACCGTCGCGATGATGCTGCGCAACACGGTCCTGGCGTGGGAAGCCGCCGCTGGGCGGACGGGATAGCCCTACGCCGTGCCGCCCGCCGCCAGGCGTGAGCGGGCCGATGCGTGGTACGCCGCGAGAAGAGGATCGGCGAGGAGTCCGTCGAGGACGGCGCGCGCGCCGTCGGCGTCCCCTGCCTCGCGCAGGTGGGACGCGAGCATCAGCAGGACCGGCCCGCGGCGGTCCGGATCCGTCGCGGTGGAGGCGGCCCGCCGCTCGCAGTCGATGGCGCTGCGCGGCTCCCCCATGGCGCGGTGCGCCTCGGCCATCCGCAGCCAGGCGTCGGGGTGGTCGCCGGCACGGGCGCCCTCGGCCGCGTAGAGCGCGAACGCCCCGCGAGGATCTCCCCGCTTCATCGCCGCGTCGCCGGCGTCGTAGGTCGGCTCCACCACCAGATTGTGGTCGCCCATCAGGCGATGGGGGATCCCATCAGTGAGGTAATACGCGAAGACCTGCACCGTATACGGCGTCCATACGAACGCGATGAAGATCATGATCAGCATCGCCCACCCCGGGATCGCGGAGAAGGGGTGCGCCGCGACGTTCTGGTTCCCCAGATCCGTTATCGCCCGCATGTGCTGCTCCCCCATGAACTCCCCTCGCGCCGGATCGGCGTACCCGAGACGCTGCGCCCCCTGCATCATCACGAAGCAGCCGGCGAGGAAGACTGGGGCGAGGACAAGATGAAATCGCGTCCGCTCCACCACCCAGCGGTTCCCGCGAAACGACTGCCACCCGAGCACAACCCCGCCCACGATGAGCATCAGGGCCACGGCGGCAAAGAGAACGCTCACCGGTCCCCTACCTCGTCAGCGCCGCCGGATTCCGCATCCGGCGCTTCGCCTCCTCGAACGAGATCACCCCGTCGAGGGCGAGCTGCTTGAGGGCGTGGTCCATCGTGACCATCCCCTCCTTCCCGCCGGTCTCCATCATCGAGTAGACCTGCGGGAGCTTCCCGTCGCGGATCAGGTGCGCGACCGCCGGCGTGTTCACCAGGAACTCGACCACCACGTGCAACCCCTTGCCGTCGGCGCGCGGGACCAGGCGCTGCGACATCACCGCCAAAAGCGAGAACGCCAGCTGGGTCCGGACCTGCGACTGGTGGTGCGGCGGGAAGGAGTCGACGATCCGGTCGATCGCCTGCACGGCGTCGTTGGTGTGGAGCGTGGTCAACACCAGGTGCCCCGTCTCGGCGGCGGTGAGCGCCGCGGACATCGTCTCGGGGTCGCGCATCTCGCCCACCAGGATCACGTCGGGGTTCTGCCGCAGGACGTGCTTGAGCGCCTCCGCGAACGAGAGGGTGTCGGACCCGACCTCCCTCTGGTCGACGATGGAGCGGATGTTCTGGTGGAGGAACTCGATCGGGTCCTCGACCGTCACCACGTGGCACTCCCTCTGGTGGTTGATGATCCCGACCATCGCGGCCAAGGTCGTGCTCTTCCCGTGACCGGTCGGCCCCGTGACGGCGAACAGCCCCTGCGGCCGCAGGGCGAACTCGCGCAGGATCGGCGGAAGGTTCAGGGGCTCCAGCTCGGGGATCGTCATCGAGATGATCCGAAACGCCCCGCCGACCGCCCCGCGCTGGAAGTAGAGGTTCCCGCGGAAGCGGTACTTCCCCTGGTAGTCGAACGAGAAGTCGAGCTCCCGCTCGCGCTCGAACCGGGCGACCTGCTCGGAGTGGACGATCGCGTAGCACCAGCGCTTGACGTCCTCGGGGGTGAGCGCCTTCGTCCCGACCGGCCGCAGATCCCCGTGGATCCGGATCCGCGGCGGCGACCCCGCGGTGACCAGGATGTCGCTCCCCCCCTTCTGGACGGCGAGGTCGAACAGGCGGACCAGGCCGTCGGTGCCAGCGTCCACGGAGACAGGGTACCCCTTTCGGGGGGCGGGCGGGGGGACGCAGAGGGCGGCAGCCCTACCCGCGCGAGCCGCTGCGCAACTGCACGGTCGTCTCCTCGACCATCCGGGCGAACTCGGCGTCGCGCTTGACCCGGCCTCCGATCTGGTCGCAGGCGTACATGACGGTCGTGTGGTCGCGGCCACCGAAGTAGCCGCCGATCTCCTCGAGTGAGTAGTCCGTGAGGCTGCGCGCCAGGAACATGCAGACCTGCCGCGGGAGCGTGACCGACTTCGAGCGGCGCTTCGACTGGAGGTCGGAGAGCTTCACGCTGTAGCGCGCGGTGATCGCCCCCTGGATGTCCTCGATCGTGATATGACGCCGCTTCTCGATCAGGAGGTCCGAGAAGATCTCGCGCGCCAGCGCCAGGTTGATCCGGCGAGCGGTCAACGTCGCCGAGCCGATCAGCTTCGTGACGGCCCCCTCCAACTCGCGGATGTTCGTGTCGACCGCCTTCGCGACGAAGGCGAGGACCTCGTCCGGGATCTCGGAGCCGCGCAACTCCGCCTTCTGCTTGAGGATCGCCACGCGCGTCTCGAGGTTCGGCTTGTCGATCCTCGCCACCAGCCCCCACTTGAAGCGGCTCACCAGCCGGTCCTCGATCGTCGGGATGTCCATCGGCGAGGAGTCGCTCGACAGGATGATCTGGCGGTTCGCGTCGAACAGCTCGTTGAACGTGTGGAAGAACTCCTCCTGGGTGGACTCCTTGTTCGCCAGGAAGTGGATGTCGTCGACCAGCAGGACCCCGACGGTCCGGTGCCGCCGGCGGAAGGCGTCGAGGCTCCCCGACTTGAGCGCCCCGATGAAGCTGTTCACGAACGTCTCGCACGAGAGGTACAGGATGTCGGTGCGCGGCGCGCGCGCGAGCATGTGGTGGCAGATCGCCTGCAGGAGGTGCGTCTTGCCCAACCCCACCGCCCCGTGCAGGAACAGGGGGTTGTACGCCTGCGCGGGCGCCTCGGCGACCGCCAGCGCCGCCGCGTGGGCGAGACGGTTGGACGGCCCCACCACGAAGTGGTCGAAGGTGTAGGAGGGGTTGAGCGGCAGGCGCGCCTCCGCGCCAGAACGCATCGGGTCGGTCCGGACCGGCGAGGCCGGGACCGGCAAGGCCGGGACCGACGAGGGATGGGCCGTGGAGGCCGACGAAGAGGCGCTGGCGTCGGAGGCGGTCGCGGACGCCCCTTCGGGGAGGCGCAGCGTCACCTGCGGGCGGGAGCGCATCACGTCCTCGGCCGCCTTGCGGATCGTGTCGAGGTAGTACTTCTGCAGCCACTCCCGGATGAACTCGTTCGGGACCTCCAGGTCGAGCCGGCTGGAGGAAACCTCCCGGGCCTCGACGCGCCGGAACCACGTGTCGAACTGCTGCTTCTTGATACGGCGCGAGATTTCGTCTCGGACGTTGGCCCAGGAAACCTGCGACGGGGGTTCGGACATCGTTTCGCCGTCGCGACGCACACGCAAGCGCGTCGTGAAGCGGGACGCGAGGGTATCGGGCGGTCTTCTATCGTGTCAACCGGAAACGGACGGCGCGCGACGCGCGACTACGCCTCGTCGCGCCCGACCGGACCCCATGGATGGCACCGCGACAGGCGCCGCACCCCCCGCGCGACCCCCCGGCACGCGCCGTGCCGGGCGATCGCGTCGATCCAGTACTGCGAACAGGTGGGGTGGAAGCGGCATCGTCCCGCGAACAGCCGCCCCCACGTGGCGCGGTAGAGGCGAAGCGTCGTGACGAGACACGTTCCGAGGGCGCGCACGGGGCTATACTAGCCTGCGGCGCCCCGTCGGCGCCCGATGCGATGCCGAACCCCGAACCGGACGCCCCGTGCATCCTTCTGGTCGACGATGAGGAGGCGATCCTCCAGGTTCTCCACGGCGCCCTGACCGCCTCCGGCCTGGCGAAGGAGATCGCGATGGCGAAGAACGCCCGCGAGGCGCTCGGCTGGCTGCGCCAGCGTGCCTGGAAGGCCGACCTGGTGGTCAGCGACCTGTCGATGCCGGGCCTGTCGGGCGAGGACCTCCTGGCCGAGATCAAGGCGAACGCGCCGGACCTCCCGGTGATCGTCCTGACGGCGCATTCGCTCGACGAGCGCATCATCCGCTGCCTCGAACGGGGGGCGAGCGACTTCCTGGTGAAGCCCGTGCCGCTCAAACTGTTCACCCAGACGGTCTCGGCGATCCTCGAGCGCCGTGCCGAGTCTCGGGGGGGAGGCGGGGCGATGCGCGTCTCGCTGCCGGTCAGCGGGTGGATCGAGCTGACGGCCACCAGCCACATCGAATACGTGGAGCGTTTCCGCCGGTTCACGGAACTGCTCTATGGGACGCGTCTGGCCGAGGACGCGAAGTTCCAGCTGCGCATGGCGATCGACGAGATCGGACGCAACGCCGTCGAGTGGGGGAACCGCGAGTCGCGGACCAAGCGGATCCAGCTCACCTACGCCTTCTTCGACAGCCAGATCGTCATCAAGATCGAGGACGATGGGAAGGGGTTCGACACCTCGGCGCTGCAGGACCCGACGAGGGACCCGCTGATGCACCTGCAGGACCGGGAGGCGCAGGGGAAGCGCCCGGGGGGGTTCGGCGTCTTCCTGATCCGCAAGCTCATGGACGACGTGATCTACAACGAGCGGGGGAACGTCGTCGTGATGACCAAGCGCCTCCCGGGACTCCCCGCGGAGGAGCCGCCGGGGGCAAAGCCCCAGGCGAAGGCTCCCGGGGGCTCTTGACCGTCCCCCCCGGCAGGGGTTGAATGCGCGTCCCTCGCGCCCTCCTGCGAGAGGCCGCTCATGCCCCGCCGCGCGACCGTCACCCTCCTCCTGCTGCTGTGCCTGGGCGCCTCGCGCGCCCCGGCACAGGACGATCCCGCCCGCGAGCAGGAGATGGTCGACCACTTCCAGCGCGGGCTCGACCACTTCGAGCGGCAGCAGTTCGAGGACGCTGCGCGCAACCTCGAGCGGTTCCTGGAGATGAACCCGACCTCGGAGCTCGTCTACCGCCTCTGGCGGGAGTCGGGCGACGAGATGTTGCGCGCGATGATGCGCTCCGACCCGACGCTCTCGATGATCGTGCGGCGCCTGATCGAGCGGGCGAAGGTGTACGAGGGGGAGGCGCTCGTGGACTGGGCGCGGATCGAGCAGCTCGTGCACCAGGTGGAGACCGACCTCGAGCGCTCCCGCGACGGCGACGAGACGACCCTGATGTTCTGGGACGCGATGGAGAAGCTGGTGCGGATCGGGGAGCCTGCGGTGCCGCAGCTCGTCCAGCACCTCAACGACTACAAGCGCGACCGGGTCCGCGCGCGCGTGATGATGGTCCTCGAGCGGATGGGGCCGCCGGCCACGCTGCCGCTTCTGGAGGCGCTCAACTCCCCCCAGAGGCTCCTGCGCCAGAACGTCTGCCTGCTGCTGGGGAGCATCGGCCGCGCTGGCCGCGACCGGCGTGCCCTGGGACACCTCCTGAAGGTGTACGAGACGCCCTCCGAGCTTCCGGAGGTGAAGAACCTCGCCGCGCAGGCGATCGAGGCGATCGGCGGCCAGGCACCGGGACGGATCCTCTCGGCCAAGGAGCACCTCCTGATGCTGGCCGAGGACTTCTACTACAA
>JACQRN010000121.1 GCA_016206515.1 Planctomycetota bacterium
CGCTACTTCAGATTCAGATTCGCACTCCCGATTTTCTTGAATTGATCCCGTGGGATAGATTTTCTTCAGTTTCTGAGGGGTGGATCTGCAGCCTGGGGCTGGGATCATCCAAAATTGAAAGCGCTGAAGAAAATACGACAGTGTCGCTCGTGCCGCGCTTCGGGAGGGTTTTCGGGATTCCAATCTCTTACGAAAAGGGCACTTCCGAAAACGACTCGTTGCTTTTGAGCGAGCAGTACGGCGGCTACGTTCTCCTCTCGTCCGTTCTGATGAAGGAAGGCGGACGCCGTGTCGTGCGGGACCTGTTGACCAACGTCCTGGACCCCAAGCGGCTCCGTGCCGAGGAGGCATTGGACCTGTACGGCGCGCGCTGGACCATCGAGCGTCTCTTCTACGATTTGAAGGAGGTCCTCAACCTCCACCGGTTCTACGCGGCCAGTCCGAATGCCGTCGCCATGCAGGTCTACGCGGCCGCCATCGTCCACACTGCGATGCGGATCGCGCAGGGCAGGATCGCCGCCTCCGCGGGCGTCCCGCCGGAGGAGATCTCCACCGAGAAGCTGTTCCCCCGCGTGGCGTCCGCATCGCTCCTCCTGGTCCACGCCCAGCTCGGCTACCTCGCGACCTGCAAGGCGAATCCGGGACGCAAGCTGCGCGAGCCGATCTGGGGAAGGGAGCCGTTCGCGGCGACCACGCTTGCCTCCGTCCGCGTCCACCAACGAAGCGAGAAACGAAGGAAGATGCGCTTCTGCAAATCCAGGCGTCGGTGGAAGTCTATGGCGCATATCTCGGGAAGCGGGATTTAAGTTGGCGGCGATGAGATTGACCACCTTTACGAATCGCTTGCAGAGCGAGGTGTTTCATTCAACGGGCCGCCGGAAGACCGCCCTTACGGGAGGATCGCGACCTTCAAAGATCCGGATGGCTACTGTTTTGACCTCTGCGGTTGATAAGTGAGGCGTGTGACTGCCAGGATGTGAGTCTCGGGCGGCCCGAGAAAGAGGCTCGTAAAAGGGGCGAGGACGTCTGGGTACGGTTCAAACGAGCGCCAGTCGCCCCGACCGCTTTCGCCCTTCCCTACCGCAACGCCTCCGCCGCCTCGCGCAGCGTCTTGAGTTTTTCCGGCGGCCAAGCCGCGCCGTCGCGGTCGAGCCTCTCGCGCAGAGCGCCGATGTGCCCGCGCGCCTTCTCCTCCCACGGCGAGCCGGGGCTATCCGACAGGAGACGCGCGACCAGGGCGGCGTGCGCCTCCCGTGTCGCGAGCAGGAGGGGCTCCGGGGTCCGCCGCAACGGGAGGGGGCCCGACAACCGCCTGTAAAGCCCTTCGAGCCACGGGCGGTCGGCGGGGGCCGCGCAGGCGCCGCGCAGGCGGCGGGCCGCTTCGGGGAGGGGCGACTTCAAAAGAAGGCGCTCGATCTGGGCCCGCGGCAGGGCCGCGGGGGGAAGCCCGCGCGGAAGGGTGTCGTCCCGCGTGATCGCGACGAGGCCGGCGGCGCCCAGGAGGAACAGGACGGTCGCGAGGAGGACCCGCCTCGCGCGGGAGCTTCGTGCCGGGATCGGCGCGGACGGAACCGGCCTGGCGGGAGCCGACGGGGCCGGAGGCGGCGCGGCGTGGAGCGACGCGAGCGGGCGGCCCGGGGCCGTCGATCCGCGCGTAGGCGGCGCCGATACGGCCGACGCGGCGGCGGTCGCGCCGGACGCGCTCCCCCCGAGCGCCTCGGCGCCGAGCGCCTCCGCGAAGGCGCGGGTGGTCTGGAACCGCTCTGCCGGATCTTTCGCCATCGCGCGCCGCACAGCCGCGCGCAGAGGGACGGGGATGTCCTTGCGGTCCGCGGGAATCTCGGGCGGCGGATCCTGGATCTGCTTGCGCAAGACCGTGAGCGCCGTGGAGCCGGTGAACGGAACCTTCCCGGTCAGGAGCTCGTACAGGACGATCCCGAGGGAGTAGAGGTCGCTGGCGGGGGTGAGCGGCTTCCCCTGCGCCTGCTCGGGGGACATGTACTCGGGGGTCCCGAGGATCATCCCCTCGAGCGTCAGCGAGAGCTCGTCGGGCGCCTTCACGAGGCCGAAGTCCATCAGGATCACGCGGCGGTCCTCGGTCAGAAGGATGTTGGCGGTCTTGATGTCGCGGTGGATCAGGCCGTGCTTGTGGATCTCCCCGAGCGCCGCGCAGACGTGGCGCAGGATCCGCGCGGCGGTCTCGGGCGGGAACGCGCCGGACTTGCGCACGCGCTGCGAGAGGGTCCGCGCGCGGTGGTACTCCATCACGAACCACGGCTCGCGCGGGTCCGGGAACACCTCGTACACCTGGACGAGGTTCGGATGGGAGCACCGCGCGAGCCCCCGCGCCTCGCGGATGAACCGCTCGACCGCGTCTGGGGCGTCGCGGTGCCGCTCACCGAGGATCTTGAGCGCCACGCGCCTCTGCAACTTCGGGTCAAAGGCGAGGTAGACCGCCCCCATCCCCCCCTTCCCCAGGAGCGACTCGATCCGGTACCGGTCGCCGATGATCGTGCCGGGGGCGAGATCGCCCTTCCCCTTCGAGGGGTGCGCCGGCATCAGCGATGCGCTCCCCGCGCACCGCGCACCGCAGACCGCGGTCCGCGTAACCACGTGCCGCGTACCGTGCCCCGCCATCCGCAACCCGCACCCCGCGCAACCGCGTGCCGCGTACCGCAGACCGTCCATCGCGGCCACGCGGCTACGCGGCTACGCGGCACGCGGATGCGGAATGCGGAATGCGACGACCTCCGTTCCCCGCGCCCCGGCCCCCGCATCAGGGCTTTTCCTCGATCCCGTACTTCTTCATCTTGGCGTAGAGGGTGCTCCGGTCGATCCCGAGCATCTGCGCAGCCTTCGCCTTGTTCCCGCCGGCGGCCGCCAGGGCGCGAGAGAGGTGCCAGCTCTCAAGGTCCTCCATCTTCCAGCTCCCGGGGAGATCCTGCGGCCCCAGCGCGTCGGGAGACGGGGGGACCAGGAGCGCGTCGGGGAAGTCGGCCCCGCGAAGGGAACGACGCGGCGACTCGACAAGCACGCGCTCCAGGACGTTGCGCAGCTCGCGGACGTTCCCGGGCCAGGGGTGGCGGCGGAGCCGCTCGAGGGCGGACGGCTCCAGGGCCGGGACCGGCCGGCCGATCTCGGCGGCGAGCAGCCGGAGGAAATGCTCGGCGAGGGGACCGACATCCTCCGGACGCTCCCGCAGGGGAGGGAGCGTCACCGACAGGACATGGAGGCGGTAGAACAGGTCTTCACGAAAACGCCCCTCCTTCACCGCGGCGAGGAGATCGTTGCGCGAGGCGCTGACGAGGCGGACGTCCACGGGGCGCTCGGCGGTATCCCCGACGCGGCGGATGCAGGCGTGCTCCAGCGCCCGCAGAAGCGTCGCCTGGCACGGGGCGGGAAGGTCCCCGACCTCATCGAGGAAGAGAGTCCCGCCGGAGGCCGCCTCGAACCGCCCGGCGCGGTCCTCGACCGCCCCGGTGAAGGCGCCGCGGACGTGGCCGAACAGCTCCCCCTCGATGAGGTCCGGCACGATCGCCCCGCACGAGACCACCTCGAAGGGGAAGCGCGCGCGACGGGAGGCGGAATGGATCGCGCGCGCGACGAGTTCCTTCCCCGTGCCGCTCTCCCCAGTAAGGAGGATGGGCGCGTCCGTGGGCCCCGCACGGTCGACGAAGGCGAGCACCTCGCGCAGGCGCGGGGAGTCCCCGACGATCCGGAAGCGGCGCTCCGCGTCGCGCGCGAAGTGGTCGACCTCGCGGCTCATCCGGTCGAGCTCCTCCTGCGCGCGCAGGGCGTCGGAGGCGACCGCCCCGAACGCCATCAGGAACTCCAGCTCGGAGCGGGTGAACGCCTCAGCGCTCCCGAGGCGGTCCGCGTAGAGCCCCCCGCGCGGGACGTCCCCGCGCATCAGCGGCGCAGCCATCGCGGTCGACAGACCACCGAGCGCCACGCTCGGGCGGTCCGCGAACCGGTCGTCGGACTCCGGCCGGCGCGAGAGCACCGCGACGCGCTGCGAGACGGCGCGCTCGACGATCCCACGCGGCACCGGCTGCGGGCGGACGCCTGGGCCCTCGGGGACGGGGGACGCCGGAACCTCCTCGGCCGGAACCGGCTGCAACGTCCCGTCCGGGGAACGCAGGAACGCGACGACCCGGTCGGCGGAGAGCAACTCGCGCACCCTCGCGCACGCCAGGCGAAGGAGGTCCGCGGTGGTCGCGCAGGAGGCCGCCGTCCGCGCGAAGTCGACCAGTTCCACGAGCCGCTCGTGCGCCTGGCGCAGGGCCTCCGTGGAGATGCCCGCGGCGCCTTCCCGCTCCCCGCCCGCCGGCACGGACGCCTCCCGCTCGCGCCGCAGCAGCCGCAGTTGCGTGCTGTCGAGCGTCTCGGTGATCGGCGGGGCATCATCCGTCCCGCCCAGGGCGTCGTCTGGTTCGCCCGCGCCCTCGCCGGCCACCCCCGCGCCGGCAGGCGCCTCCTCCGACAGGAACCGCAGCCGCGTCGAGCCGACCTCCAGGATATCGAGGTGCGTGAGCGCGGCCTCGCGCACCGCCTTGCCGTTGAGGCGCGTCCCGTTGCGGCTCCCCTCGTCGCGCACGCGCCAGGACGCCCCGTCGCGCGCGAGCGTCACATGGTGCCGCGACGCCTTCGTGTCGGGAAGCGTGATCCCCCCGGGCGGGGAGCGGCCGATCGGGACCTCTTTCCCATCGAGGGGATGCCGCGTCCCCTGCCCCGGGCCGGTGAGGACCACGAGCCACGCGGCGCGCCCCGTCACGGCCCCCCCTCAGCGCGCAGCAGGGCGCGCAGGTCGGAGCGCAGGGCGGCGAACGCCGCCGCGTCGGTCCCGTCGTAGTAGCCGCGGATGCGGAAGAGCGCGTCGACGAGGACGAACCGCGTGCTGTGGAGCGTGACATCCTCGGTCCCGCCCAGCTTGAACCCGTCGCGCGCCAGGGCGTGGACCGCCTCCTTCTCCCCGGTCGCGAAGACCCACCGCTCCGGGTCCGCACGGACCCGCGCGGCGAATGCGGCGAGGATCCGGGGCGTGTCGTAGTCCGGGTCGACCGTCACGGAGACGAGCCGCACGCCCCGCTCGGCGCGGAACTCCTCCTGGAGATCCGCCATCCTGCCGCACAACACGGGGCAGGGGCCGCCACACCGCGTAAAAATGAAGCTCGCCACCCATACGGACCCCTTCACGGAGCCGTCGGTGAACGGGTTCCCCGCCGTATCGACGAGGGAGAACCCCGGGAGAGTTCCGTACACCGCCAGGTACCCGAGCCCACCGCCAGAGGGGCCCACGACCGGGACATCGCCCAGGCGCGCCCGGAGGACCAGGACGCCGAGGGCGAGGATCACGATCACGGGCAGGGACTTTCGCACGGGGGTGGGGCGCTCGGCGGTCCATCCTACTACGATGGGAACGGGATGCTCTCCCCCCACGAGAACCGCATCGCCCTGGTCCGGCTCTCCGCGCTCGGGGATGTCGTCGCGACGATCCATGCGGCGCACGCGATCCGCGCGGCGCGGCGCGACGCGCGCATCACCTGGATCGTCGACCCCGGCGGGGCGGAGCTCCTGCGCGGAAACCCGGCGATCGAGGAGGTGCGCGTCTTCCCACGCCGGGAGGGACCGGGGGCGTGGCAGAGGTTCCTGCTCGACCTGCGGGCGCGCCCGTTCGACGTGGCGCTTGACCTCCACGGGAACCTCCGCAGCGGGATCGCGACGTGGGCGACCGGCGCCCGCCGGCGGCTCGGGTTCGCGCCGCCCCTCTCCCGCGAGGGGAACCGGTTCTTCCTGACCGACCGCGTCGCCCCGGGCGCCGGGTCCGTCCACCGCAGGGCGCGCGTCGACGCCGTCCTGGCGGCGCTCGGCGTCCCCCCGTACGCGGGGACGGTCTGGCTCCCGGATGAGCCGGGCCCTCGCGAGGAGGTGAACGCGTTCCTCCGGGAGAGGCACCCCGGCCGCTGGATCCTGTTCCAACCGGGGGCGAGCCGGTTGGGGGATTACAAGCGCTGGCCGGAGGAGCGGTACGTCGAGCTGGGGCGCCGGGTGGCCGCCTCGGGGCTCGGCGTCGTCGTGCACGGAGGCCCGGGCGAGGAGGCGCTCGTCGCGCGCATCGCCGGGGCGATCCGTGCGCGACTCGAACCCGGCGCGGCCGGGACCGGCGCCGCCCCCGTGTCGGACAAGACGGCGGGCTGGGGGATCCACCACCTCCTGGCGCTCCTGCGCCGGTGCGCCGCGATCGTCTGCGCGGACACCGCACCCCTGCAACTGGCCGACGCCCTCGGGGTCCCGTCGGTCGGAATCTTCGGACCGAAGGACCCGGCGGTGTACGGCCCGGCCGGGCCGCGATCCGCGACGCTCTATGCCGGCGTCCCGTGCTCCCCCTGCCGGCACCGCCTCTGCGACCACCGCGAGTGCCTGATGGCGGTCGGCGTGGAGGAGGTCGAGCGGACACTCCGGCGCCTGCTGGGGGGTACACTCGATAGTTGCCATGCATAGACCCGTTGCAAAACGTTTCCGATGATCCTGCGAAGCGCGCTTTCCTCAGCGTTCCTCCTGACCCTCCTTGGGACCGCGTCCGTCCGGGCCGACCCGCCCCCCGCGCAGCCGCCGGAGGACCCCCGCCGCGCCGAGTTCCGCTCGCTGTACGGGCAGTCCCCCCTGGAGTCGTGGCATGCGCGCGCGGTGCAAGCGATCAACGTCAACGACCCGTCCGCGCTTCCTCTCCTGTACGAGGTGCTCCAGGAGCCGAACGGGTACGTGCGAGCCGCCGCGGCGCGGCAGCTCGCCACGGCATCCGCCCCGGAGGCGCGCGCGGCGCTGCGGGAGGCGGCCAGAAACCATCCCGAGCCTCTCGTCCGGGAGGGGGTCGTGATGACCCTGGCGCTGGCGGCCGAGCCCGGCGAAGAGGACCGCGCAACGGTGCGCCAAGCCGCCGCGCGCGACGCGGACTGGCGCGTGCGGCGGACCGCCGCATGGGGGCTCTCCCTGGCGCGCGTCCCCGCGTCGGTCGATGCGCTCCTGGAAGCATGGCTCGCCGAGGAGGGGCGCGAGGGGGGCGCGCAAGCGCGCGTTCAGGCGCTCCTCGTGGAGTCCCTGCGCACCCTGTGCGGAGAGGACCGTGGGGCGACGCGGCGGGAGTGGAGCGCGTGGTGGGAGGGGCACCGCGCCCAGTTCCAGGTCCCGCAGGAACCGGGGCCGGGGCCGATGCGTCGGCTGAAGGTCGACGGGGTCTGGATCGATGTCGAGACCCCGACGCTCCGTCGCGACCCGCCGCGGCCAATCGTCTATGTCATCCCGGAGTACGGCCTGAACGCGTCCCTGTACCGCCCCGGCCTCGCCGCGCTCGCCGGGGAGGCGGACCTGGTCTACTTCGACCTTCCTCGGGTGTCCGATTTCGAGCGGCTCGACGAGGCGCGCGAGATCCAATTCGGGCACCCCGTCTACCCGACGGCGGCGCTCTCGCGCGCCCTCGAGGCGTTCCGCCGCGAGCAGGGGCACGGCCCGGTCGTGGTCCTCGCCCACGGGGTGAGCGCCTGCGTCGCCTCGGAGTTCGCGCGCGCCAACCCCGGGGCGGTCCGCGGGCTCATCCTGGTCTCCGCGATCTCCGGGGGCGATGCGTACCTGCGCACCCTCCTGGCTCTGCGTACCTCCGAGCGCCTGACGGTCGAGCAGAGGGAGCACCTCGCGCGGCGGGTTCTGCGCGCGGGGGAGCCCCCCCTCCCCGTGACCGACCCGGAGGCGGAACTACGCGCCTACTTCTCGATCTACTTCCACGACCAGGGGGACCTGGAGCTCGCCTGGCGGTGCGGGCCGTGCCTGCGGAACCTCGGGCAGGTGCAGTTCCCCCCGTTCGATTTCAAGAGGGGGGCGGTCCCCGACATGCCGGTCCTCCTGGCGGTCGGCGCGCACGGCGTCCTCGGGACCCCCTCGGACAACCGGAAGATCGAGCGCGCCTTCGGACGCCGCGCACGGATCGCCCGGTTCGAGCGGTCCGGCCGCGCCCCCTTCCTGGAGGAGCCGGGCGCCTTCCGCGAGGCGGTGACCGGATTCCTGCGCGGCCTGGAGTAGTCGTACAATCCCCGTCGGGTGCGTAGAGAGGATGCTTAAGACGGGGGCTTGATTTTTCCAGCTCCTGATCCCAAGGAGGCTCAAATGCGCCGCGTTGCCGTGTACCTCGCGCTGATCTCCTCCCTCGCCGGAACCGCCCGGGCGGACTGGATCGTCCTGAAGAACGGCCGCACGTTCGCCGGGGAGATCGTCGATATCGGGGACGAGCTGTGGATCCACCGCGCCGACGGGACCTCGGCGCTGATCGTCGCCTCGGAGGTCGCGCGTCGCCGCACGGCCGAGTCGCTCCATGAGGATTTCGAGGGGCTCCAGGCCGACCTCGCGAAGCGGGAACTGTCCGCCTCCGACCGCCTTGGCGAGTCCGACCACCTGCTCGCGTGGTGCCTCGAATACGGCCTGGAGGAGGAGGCCCGCCTCGTCGCGCGGCAGGTCCTCGCCTTGGACGTCGGCCACGCGCGCGCGAGGGAGATCCTGGCTCGCGCCTCCCTCGCGGAGGCGGATGCGATCGTCCCGGCGAGGCGCGTACGCGCCTCATTCCTGCACGACCCCGAGACCGCGCGGACCCTGCCCGCCGGGCCGGAGCCGTCGTGGCGCTCCGCGCAGGAGGACATCGGGGGGGAGAACCTCCCCGACCGGGCGGACATGCGCCGCGGGGCGGGGAACGCCCGTCGCGGCGGCGGGATGTACGGGCGGTCGACCGTCCTCGACCTCCGCCTCGCGGCCGCGCAGCTGCTCGGGTTCGTGCCGTTCAATACACCCTTGGCTGTATCGGCCGGCCAGACACTTACCGTGACGATCAGCTGGCCGAACATCACGCTCCAGGCGTACCACGGGAGCGTGGCGGCTCCGTCGCGGTAGGAGGGGGAAGGCACATGGCGCAGTCCGGCGTTCGAGGTCCGGCGTCCGGCGGAGGGGTAGGCCAACCCCTTGCAGGCCCGGCTGCGCGGGCGGCTGTGATCCTTGCGCTGGCGCTCACGCCGCTGGCGCCCCGGCGCGCGACCGCACACCCTCCGGAGGAACCGGCACCCCCCTCGACCGACGCTGAAATCCGCCCCGGCGACGGCGTCCTCCTGATCGGCCCGGACGGAAGCGCCTCCTGGGACACCGTGGCCGCTGTGCGCGAGCGTTTTCCCGGAACGAGGGAGAAACTTCCGGAAACGCTCCCGCCCCATGTCGGGGCGATCGCGGTCCCACCGCAGGTCCTCCTGCTGACGGACGGCTGGCGTGGCATCGCGGAACGGCTGTGCCGGGACTATGCGGCGGGCGACCCGGCGGGGATGTACGTCGACGCGGCTTTGCAGGCACTTCCGATGCCGGGACGCGAGGGGCTCGTCGAGGTCGCCGCGGGGTCCGCCTATGCGCGCACCGAGGTCCGCGCCGCGGCGGTGGATCTGCTCGGCCGCCTGGAGGGCCCCGACGCCGACGCCGTCCTGGGACGGATCGCCCTGGAAAGCCCGAGCCGAGCCACGCGCGTCCTGGCGGTCGACCGTCTCGCCGAGGGGGGACGCCCGGTCCCCGCCCGCGTCCTGGCGGCGATCGGATCGGAGGCGCTCCCCTCGTCCCGAGCGCTTGAGGTCGTCCGACGGACGCGCGATCCCGCCGCGCTCCCCCACGTGATGACGGCACTACGAGCCCACGAGGACCGTGCCGCGCGCACGGGCATGGGACTGCGCCACGACGGGGAGGGGATC
>JACQRN010000122.1 GCA_016206515.1 Planctomycetota bacterium
GCTCGACAACGTCGCCGCGCCGATGGTCGCCGGGATCTACGGCGCCGATCCTTGGGACCTCAGTCTGGAGGCGACGCTGCCGCAATTCCTCCGGATGGAGCGCGAGCACGGGAGCGTCGTGCGGGCGATCGCACGCGGGGCGCATAGGCCAGGTTCGACCGCCACGCGGGGCACGAGCGGGCCACGATATGGTCTTTTCGCGACATTGCGCGGCGGGATGGAGCGTCTCGTCGAGGCGCTGCGCGCGCGTCTGCCGGTCCTCTCGGTTTGCACGGGATCCCGGGTCGACCGGATCGCCCGGGACGGCGAGGAATGGCTCGTCCACGTTGCCGGGGGACAGCCGATCCGCGCGGACGGGGTCTGCTTGGCGCTCCCCGCGTGGGCCGCCTCGTCCCTCCTGCGTCCGCACGATGCCGCCCTGGCGGATCTCCTGGACGGGATCCCGTACGGGTCGAGCGCCACGGTGAATCTCGCCTACGCGGCGAGCGCCCACCCTCTCGATGGCATGGGGTTCGTCGTTCCTGCCGCCGAGGGACGGTCGTTCATCGGGGTGTCGTTCTCGAGCGTGAAATTCGATGGACGCGCGCCGGACGGGACCGTTCTTCTGCGCGCCTTCGTCGGTGGGCCGCTCGCCTCGCCGCGCCTCGCGGAGGGGGACGAGGCGCTCGCCCATTCGGTCGACGCGGACCTGCGCTCCGTCCTGGGGATCGCCGCGCCGCCCCTGCTGGCGCAGGTTCATCGCCATCCTCGTTCGCTGCCGCAGTATCGCGTGGGGCACCTGGCGCGCGCGGAGGAGATCCGGCGACGCGTCGCGGCGCTGGGCGGTCTCGCGGTCGCTGGGAACCTCCTGGGTGGCGTCGGGATCCCCGATTGCGTCGCGAGCGCGGAACGGGCGGCGGTGCAACTGGTACACTCCCTGGCATGAAGCGCCTTCTCCCCGACCTTCCCGACGCCGCGCGCCTCTGGTGCTTCCACGCCCCCCGCGCCCTGCGCGAGGAGGAGGTCCAGGCCCTGCGGCAGGGGGTGGATATGTTCCTGGAGCGTTGGACATCGCACGGGCAGCCGGTGCGCGCCGCGTTTGAGGTGCTGCACGGGCAGTTCCTGCTGGTCGGCGCGGACGAGGAGGTCGCGCCCGTATCGGGGTGCGCGCAGGACGCCCTTGTGCACGCCGTGGAGGGGATCCAACAGCACATGGGCGTGACGCTCGTCGATTCCCCCCCCGTCTGCTACCGGGAGAGGGGCGAGATCCGCTGCGTCGACCGCGAGGCGTTCGCCGCGCTCGCCGGAGAACGGAAGGTCACCGGCCAGACCGTCGTCTTCGACCAGACCCTGCAGAGCGTCGGCGACGCGCGCGCGGGGCGGTGGGAGACCCCGGCGTCGCGCGCATGGCATGTGCGGGCGTTCGCGCTCGCCGGGGCGTTCGATCAGGCCAGATAGAGTATTTTTACGGCGCCGATCTGCACCTCATCGCCGGCCTTCAGGGGGATCGCCTTGAGGGGCGGCACGGGCTTGCCGTTCAAGAGCGACCCGTTCGTGCTCGCCAGATCCTGGACGGACGCCTGCCCCGCGACGATCGAGAACTGGAGGTGCTGGCGGGAGACCCGCCGGTCCCCCTCGACCGCGATCGGGCACTGGGTGCGGTCGCGGCCGACCCGGACGGCGGTCGTCAGTGGGAGCACGACATCGCGTGCGGGTTGCGCAGGCGGCTTCGACCCCGACACCGGGGGGGGGAGCGACGCGCCCCGAACGACCAGCCTCGGACCCTTGCAGGCGGGGTCGACCGGGACGCGCAGGTGGAGCACGGGGGCCCCCCCGGCACTGGGGGGATGGCCGCGGAGCGTCTCGCTCAAGGGATCCCTGGGACGGAATGGGTCTACGGGGCCCGGCACGACCGAATCGTAGCACCGGATCGACTCCCTTAGTGTCGTGTTCCAGTCGGATGATGTCGCAGGATCCTACACGGGACGGAGATGCATCCGTACGGCATGACGCATCTAGCCCTATTGAAACGACTTGCGAATTCCGTTCGCTTGGCATGGCGCTTGTGAATCTTTGCCCGGAGAGTCGCTAGACTAGATCTGGAGGTGCGTATGAAACGGGTCGTCATTGCGGTGGTGGTCGGGGTTGCCATGTGGGCTGGGACGTCGGCGTGCGCGGAGGAGGAAGCGGATCTTGGCGTGGAATGGCGCGGGCGGATGCAGAGGCTCCGATCCGCGTGCGACGCCGACGGGGACGGCGCCTTGAACGACGGCGAGCGCCAAGCGGCGCGGGAGAAGTTCCGCTCCTGGCTGCGTCGGAGGCTCGATTCGAACGGGGACGGGAAGATCGACCGGGAAGAGGCGGCGTCCTGCCGCCGGTTCCGCGAGGGACTGGAGAGACGGCGCGGCGGGAGGCGCGACCGGTTGGAGGGCCGTCGGGATCGCCACGAGGATGTCCGCGACCGCGCCGGGGACCGTCGGGACCGAAGGCGCGACGGCGGGCCGCGCGACCGCGCCGAGGATCGGCGGGATCGGCGCGAGGACGGGCGTGACCGGCATGAGAACCGGCGTGACCGCCGCGAGGATGTCCGCGACAGCCGGGAGGACGTCCGGGACCGGCGCGAGAATGCCCGCGACCGGGGGGAGGATGTCCGGGAGAGGCATCGTGAGCGTCATCGTGATTTCGGTCGCGGGCCGCGAGGGAGGCGCTGATGCGCGCTGCGGCCCGGATCGCCGCCTCGGGCGGCCTGCTTCTTGCGCTGGGGGGGAAGGTCGTCGCGCAGGATCCTCCCGTGCGGCCCAGCGCGCCGGAGGCTCGCGAGGCGGCGCTGGAGGGGATGTTCCTGCGCGCGGTGGCGATGCAGGAGGAGGGGAGGACCGAGGACGCCGTCCGGGTCTACCGCCGCATGCTCGAGGTCGACCCGGGGCATGTCGACGCCCGGTACAACCTGGCGCTCGCGCTCGAATCGCTCGGGGCGTACGAGCCCGCGCTCGACCAGTATCGGGAGTGCGCGCGCCGCGCGCCGGACGACCCGGAGCCGGTCCTGTGCATCGCGCTGCTGTTGCACGACATCTTCGGGCGCCTTGAGGACGCCCGGGAGATGTACCGCCGCGCCGTCGGGATGGGGCATCCGGACGGGGATCTCATCGAGGGGTGCATCGCGGAGATCGAGGAGGAGTTCGACCGTCGCCGTGCGGACGAGCAGCGCCGCGCGGATGAGCAGCGCCGTGAAGCGGGGCCGGGCGAAGGTTCGGAGCCGCCTTCCGACCCAGAGGCCGATGTGGAGGATCTGCTGGATCTGCTTCTGGAGGCGTTGGAGGAGGAGGAAGCCGCGGGGCGCTGAATCCGTATCGTTTATCGATTCCCCGGCCACTCCGGACGCAGGAGTCGCAGCCAGGCGTCGAGCGCCCGCGCCTCGCGCGCGAGACACTGCTCCCGCGTGACGCCGGCGGGCGGGGGTTCGATGCCGGCCAGGCGTTCGTAGACCGCTTCGCGGACATCCTCCGCCGGGTGGCGCAGAAGGTGCCACAGGGTGAGCGTGTCGAGGTCGCGCGCGGAGGCGAGCGCCGCGGCAAGATCGGGGACATCCGGGGACGCGGCGCACCGGCGGAGGGGCTCCGGCGCATCGTCCCAGAGCGGAACGGGGAGGGTGCCGTCCGGTCGCGCGGCGCAGGAGGCTCCCGAAGGGACATAGGTACGCGCCCCCTCACGCTCGAAGGAGACCGCGCCCGTGTGTACGCGCAGCATCGCGACGCCCTCCCCGTCGACCGCGAGCGAGTAGGCGCAGCCGAGGTCGACCGCCAGCCCCGCCGGTGTCCCGATTCGGAAGAGCCTGGGTTCGGCGACGATCGTCGCCCGGATCGTGCCGCGTTCGAGGTAAAGTTCGTGCGCCTTCCGCCCGCAGTCGACAACGCGCAGGCGGGTTCCCGCCTCGACCTCTACCTCCCCGAGGTCACCGATAGTGAGGCGCGCGCGCGACCCTTCGAGGCACTCGATGACGTCCCCGACCGCGGCGTTGCCGGAGGATGCACCCGCGAGCGTCCCCTGGACCGCGCGCCAGGCGTAGGGGGCGTTCTTCGCTCGCAGGAGGATGGCGAACTCGGCCGCGACGAGCGCCACGAGGGCACAGGCAGCCAGCGCGGCGAAGGCGGGCCAGCGCGGCCGTGTTGTCCGGCGAGCCGCACCGAGGGCGGCAACGGCAGATCGCGCCGCGCGCGCGACGGGTGCATCCGATACGGATGTGGCGAGCAGGGTGCGTAGATCCCCGTCGATCGCGCGCAGGTCGGCCAGCGCCGCGCGGCACGGCGCGCACCCCTCCGCGTGCGTGCGAACGTTGGTGGCCTCCGCCGGGGGGAGTTCCCCGTCCAGCAACGCAGAAAGATTCTCCACCCCCTCCCTACACTCCATCGCAGCCTCCCTCCCTCAAGCCGAGCGACTCGCGCAGGATCGCCCGGGCCCTCGTCAACCTCTGGTTCACGGCGGCGCGGGACAGGCCCGTGAGGTCGGCGATCTCCTGGTACGACCGCCCCCCCTGGTAGAAGAGCGTGAGCGTCGCCCGGTACTCCCCGGGAAGCCGGTCGACCGCCTCGCGAAGTCTCTTCATTCGTCCCTCCTTCTCCCCTCCGTCTCCATGGCCCGGTTCCTGCGCCGCGGCGACCTCCATCAGGGGGGCGGCCTTCGTCTGATGCCGCCCCTCGAGCGCTACGCGTCGCCCGATCCCGTATAGCCAGGAATCGAACTTCGCCGCATCCCGCAGACCGGCGATCCCCCGGACCGCGCGCAGGAACGTCTCTTGCAGGAGATCCTCGGCATCCTCCCTCCCTCGCACGCACGAGGCTATCGCCGCAGCGGCCACGCGGCCCCGCTCGGCGAGGAGGCGCTCCAGGGCGGGGCGGTCCCCGCTCCTCGCCGCCTCCACGCGACGCACGTCGTCCGGCATCATCGTTCGTCGCGGCGATCCACCTGTGCAGTGGGGCCGCGGGACATACGAATACAGGTTTTTCGACGGTTTCTCGGTATTCGCCTCGTCACGGGCATCACTGTAGGGCGTAGAAGACGGGTGTCTTCTGGTTTCTGGGCTGTATGGAACGTGGATGCGGAAGGGGGCGAGATCGTGGCGGCGAGGTCGGCTATCCGTGGGGTGTCGTGTGTCGTCCTGTGGGGGCTTGCGATGCCTGTGTTGGCGGGCCCGCCGCTTCTCTGTCACAGATACGAGATCGGGGACCGGCCCTCCCTGCCGGATCCGGACCTTGTAGACGCCTTGCCTGGGCCTCGCGGGCTGGATATCTATGCGCTGTTTCTCATGCTGAGTCGGGAGCAGGAGACGCTCGTACGGATGGAAACGATCCGCCGCGCGGCGCTTTGGCGCGTTGATGCCGGAGCTCTACTTCATGGACTGGACCTCCATGGTCCGGACAACACCCTAGGCTGGTCGAGGCGGTTCAATTACGCCTATGCCCGTTTGACACTCGCCCATGCGGGTCTCATTGAGGGGGACTCCGACGCCATGCTGCGCGACCTGCGCGAGGCGGTAGAGCCGCTTCGTGACGATCCGGCGGCGTGGCTGGCGCTCGCTCGCGCGACATTCCCGCTGGTGTGCGGCGACGAGTTCCGGCGCGAACATGCCGACGCCTTCGTTCGGGCTTGCGATCTTGTGGAGGCAATGCCGGACACCCCGGCCCGCGGTCGTCTCCGGGCGGCGATCGACTACGACCTGGATCATTTAGAAGCGTACCTGCTGGACGAGGGCTTGAAGGGGAAGGGGATCGTGCCGGACCGCGCATCGCGGCTCGCGGCGCTCCGGGAGATCGCCGCGACGGGAGAGGAGGAGGAGTAAACCATGCGCAAGGAATTACGGAACTACGGGATGGTGCTGGGAGTTCTCGCCCTCGCTTTTACGGTGCGGCTGGTTCTGGCGGAGAACCTATTCGAGGCGAGGAGCAATAGCGAGGGCCGGCTGGTCGTCCACGAATGGGGGACGTTCACAAGCGTGGCGGGGGCCGACGGGGCCGCACTCGAATGGAGGCCCCTGGCGGGGCCGAGCGACCTTCCCTCCTTCGTTCACACGACATCGCGCCTGAGCGATCTGCGTCGACGGGGGCCCGGATTGCGCTACGGATTGGATCGGACAACGGGGGCCGGGGGAAAGGGCACCATCATCGCAACCGTTCGGATGGAGACGCCGGTCCTCTACTTTTATTCGGATCGCGAGCGGGTCGTCTCGGTCAGGGTCGGATTCCCGCAGGGGCAGGTGACCGAGTGGTATCCGCGCGCACGCTCGGTCCGCGACGGGATCGATTGGGGGACCGTGCGGATCGTGCCCGGGGTGGATCCCGCATTCCCTTGCGAAAAGGACGAGAGCCACTACTACCCCGCCCGGGAGACGGGCGCGGCTCCGGTCAGGGTCTGCATGGCGGAGGGGTACGAGGGGGAGCCGGAGTTCGAGAAGTTCCTGTTTTATCGCGGAGTGGGGACGTTCGATCTGCCGCTGGAGGTCCGTCTGGATCCCGAGGCACGAGGGGTGTATGTGACGAATACCGGGGACACGGCGCTTCGTCCCATGCTCGTGTACGAGCGTCGGGGCGCTGAGGCGGGCGTGTGTCTCCTGAACACTTGGCCCCTGGAACCAAGGCCGGTGGAGCCACCGCCGGGCCCGACGCACGCGGCGCCCGGGAACGCCTACGCCGAGCGCCCGAGCCTGGGGGATGCGGCGGCAGCGGTCCGCCGGGCGGAGGAGTCGATCCGGACGGTGTTGCTGGAGGAGGGTCTCTACCCGCGCGAGGTGGAGGCGATGCTCGCCACCTGGCGCGATTCCTGGTTCGAGGAGGGGCTTCGGGTGTTCTACATCCTGCCGCGCTCTGCCACGGATTCCATCCTTCCGCTGGAGATCGACCCTGCGCCTGCGGAAACGGTTCGTGTCCTCGTGGGGCGCGTGGAAATCGTCACCCCGGAGAAGGAGAGGGAGATTCTCGATGCGGTCGAGGGGCTCAGTTCGCACGTCATCGAGGTTCGCGAGGCGGCCGGAACGGCCCTGCGTCGCCACGGGAGGTTCGCGGAGCCTACGTTGCGTCGGGCGCTGGAGCGTTCGACGGACCCCGAGGTGCGCTCGCGCCTGGAGGCGGTTCTGCAGGCTGGGGAATAGCGCAGGCGTGTGTTCATCGATCGAGCGTCCGACACAGGTCCCTCGGCCCGCGGAAACATCGCGGCCCTCGGGACGACAGGAGGTTTCCGGGACCGGCTCTTACGCTCCTGCGGCCGCCGCGACGTGCCGTTCGATTGCCGCGAGCCCGTCCGTCAGCGCCGCCGGCCCCGGCTGGAGGATCAGGATGCTGTCGATTTCGTGGAGCCGGCCCGCGCGCACGGCGGCGATCCGGTCCCAGCCGGGACGCGCCGCGATCCGGGGGAGGTCCGCCTTCTTGCCGCACCACGAGGCGAGGATCACCTCGGGGTCGCGCGCGATGACGTCGTCGGGGTTCGGCATCCGTCCCGTCGCGATCGGCTGGTCGAGGAATTCCGGGAAGATCTCCTCGCCCCCGGCGATCCCGATCAGTTCCGACACCCAGCGGATCCCGCTGATGAGCGGGTCGTCCCATTCCTCGAAGTAGACGCGGGGGCGACGGGGCAGGCGCGCGGAGCGCTCGCGGGCGCGGTCGAGCCCCGCGGCGAGGTCGCGCGCGAGGCGCGCGGCCTCCTCGTGATAGCCGACCGTCCCGCCGATGAGGCGGATCGCCGTCAGGATCTCCTCGATCGACCTCTGGTTGAACGTGAAGACCGGGACGCCGCGCCGGATCAGCTCGCGCGTGATCTCCGCCTGGAGGTCGCTGAAGGCGAGGACGAGATCGGGCCGGAGCCCCATGATCTTGTCGTAGTTGGCCTGGATGAACGCGGAGACGCGCGGCTTTGACTTCGCCTCGCTCGGGCGCTGGGTGTACGCGGACACCCCGACAACGAGGTCCCCGGCACCGATCCGGTAGAGGGTCTCGGTTGTCTCCTCGGTGAGGCAGACGATCCGGGCGGGGTAGCCGTCGCGCGCCGCGGCGGGACGGGAGTGCCGTTTAGAACTCACGATGCCCATCGGATCGAGATGGTGCGTCCGTGCTGCGCGCAGTCCCGTAGGTACAGATTGATCAGGTTTTGGTACGGGATACCCGTTCGCTGCGACATCCCCTTGAAGTACTCGATGACGTCCGCACCCATGCGGATCGTGACCGGCGTCTTCAAGTGTCGAACATAGGGATTCCGCCGTCCCTTCATCCTCGCGAAGTCATATTCCTTCCTCATGATGGCAATCTCCTTTCGTACGCTTCACGCTCCTGCCGCGTCGCCCTCCTGGCGGAAATAATCCGGATCGTGCGGGGGGCGCTTCGTATGCAGTGGCAGACGACCAGCACTCGGAGCTTGGCGCTCCATCCAAGCATCAGGAAGCGCTCCTCCTCCCCCGAATGATCCGGGTCGTCATACTCGATGGCATACTCGTCGAAAAACACGGTCTGTGCCTCCTCGAACGAGACTCCGTGCTTGCCCCTGTTCGCGCGCCCCTTGCGCTCATCCCACTCGAAGCGGAATGAACTCATACTTATAATGTAAATATGAATACGCCAGGAGGCAAGCGTGGCGGCGGAATCTCATGCTCCATGAACTTTTCGTTGTACGCTGGATGTCGTGGACGCCGCCGAGCGCGACCGGGTCCGCCGCTGCATCGCCGGGGAACCGGCGGCATGGGCCCAGTTCGTCGAACGGTACCGCCGGCCCGTGGAGGGGGCCGTCCGGTCCGCCTTGCGGCGCTTCTCCCTCGACGGGTACCTCCATCACATGGAGGACATCGTGCAGGATCTGTTCGCCTCCCTGTGGAAGGACGGGGCGAAGGCGTTGCGCGCCGCCGATCCGGGGCGCCCTCTGGCTCCGTGGCTCGCCGTCCTCGCCGCCCGGCGGTGCATCGACTACGTCCGGCGGGAGACCGCGCGGCGCGCCCCCGATCCGGAGTCGCTTCCGCCCCCCCCGGGCGGGGAGCGTCCGTCCGGGGGGGGCGACGGCCGCGTCCAGGAGGAGGTCGAGCGGCTCCCGGAGCGGGAGCGGCTCGTCCTGCGCCTGCATGTCCTGGAGGGGATGCGATACCGGGAGATCGCCTCCCTCCTGGGGATCCCGATCGGGACCGTCGGCACGCTCCTGGCGCGGACC
>JACQRN010000123.1 GCA_016206515.1 Planctomycetota bacterium
TACTATGAGTGTTGCCGTTCGCGTTGAACTGATGTACCCTCTACCTCGTCCGAGGAAATGCTTAAATGACTTCTACCTGCGCACGCTGTGAGTGTCTGATCACGGAACAGAGTATCGAATCGGGCGACGCGATCCGGCACGCCGGGAAACCTTACTGCCCTGTCTGCGCGGCGAAAATGCGGCTCGTAGAGGCGATGACCTGTCCGTTGTGCAAGGCGACGGATCTACCGACCTTCGATGGGCACTTTTACCTTTGTCGTCGTTGCGGACAGAACATCATCTCCAAGGAAGAGGCCGAGGCGCAGATGGAGATCGACAGGATCGTCAAGCCACGCCTCTGCCCTCGTTGTGGAGGGAAGATCCCCGATGGGGTGGAACGGTGCCAGGGATGTGTTCGTGCGCCGGGGACGTCGATGCGTCCGTGGTGGTTCGTCGCTTCCGGGGTCCTGGGGTGTGCGGGGATCTTCGGTGCCTACCTCGCGGTGCAAGGGGCGCGCCGCCCCGTCCAGCAGCCGGCTCCATCCGGGGAGGGGGAGTCGGACCGACACGCGCGCGAGGAATTACGGGAATCACAGGTCGCATTACGCGAGCGACTTGAGGGGGTCCGTGAGCAGATCGCCTCCTTGTCCGCCCAACAGGAAGAGATCGAGGATCTGGTCGGTGAGCAGAGGGAGCGTGCCATGTTGGGGGCCGCGGAGCTGGTTCGTCAGCTGGCCGCCCTTGAGGCTGAAATGGGGGCGTTCCGCGTGGAACGGCAGCATCTGGAGGAGGCGTTGCGCGGGGAGTTGGTCGCCGAGATCCATCGCGCGGTCGAGGCGGAGGTGAGTTCGCGGGAATTGGTGACCCGTCGTGATATACAGGAGGATGAGGTTTATCGTAAGACGAGGGAGCGACATGAGTTGGATGCGCAGACCGCCTACTGGCGAAGGAAGGGCGCGGCGGATCGCCTGCGGGGAACGGGGGAGCTGGCCCGTGCTCTTGTTGAACTGGATCAGTACCCGTCGGATCAATTCGCGGACACCGAATGGGGGGCGCGGATGCAATCCGATCGGGAGGAGTGCCTGCACGCGATCGCCGAGGCGTGGGGGCGGCTGCGAGGCGAGGCCCAGAAGCATGCGCAGGAGGGGGATTTCGCCCGTGCGGCCGAGCGGTATACGGAGGCGCTTCGCGTTTGCGGCACCCCGGACCTGCGCCCGGAAATCGATCGCCGGCTCGCGGAGGTGCAACGCAACGCCGTCACGAGCGGCTCGGATCCGGCCCCGGACGTCGAGGCGGCGGCGGAACGGGCGCGGATCATGGAGTGTGTGGCGAGCCTGGGGAGCGCCGACGCGGCCGAGCGGGTGCGGTCTCTGCGGGAAATTCTCCAGGCCGGTCCTGCGGCGGATCCGTTCCTGATCGAGGCGCTCGGGAATGAAGCGGCTCTCGCCCGGCGGATGAGCGCCGAGGCGCTCGGTCGCCGGCGTTGCCAGGAGGCCTCCGCGGCGCTCGCGCTCGCGCTCCTCAAGGAGGAGGATTCCCTGGTGGCACACAGCCTGTGCGTCGCCCTCGGGCAGCTCGGCGACCGGCAGGGCTTGCCGGCGCTCGCCGCGATGCTCGATCACCCGGATCACAGCAGGGCGATCTCGGCGCTCGAGGCGATCGACCGGATCGCTCGGGAGGGCCTGGTCGCTTCTCTGGGGCCCCTTCCGGAAGATCTCTCCGAGCGGATGGAGTACGCCAGCCGCGTACGGGAGCGGCTGGGGCTGCCGTCGGCGGGGCATCCCGACGCGCCGCGGTAAGGGGGCCTGCTCCGCGGGTTCCGGTTGCCTAGCGCAGTCCGGCCGGCAGGTGGGAACGGAGGATCGTGAGCACTTCCTCGATGGTCCGTCCGGACGTGTCGATGCGGATCGCTCCCGCGGGGATCCGGAGGGCCCCCTCGGGACGCTCCCGATCCCGCCGGTCCCGCATCGCGACGTCCCGCGCGACATCGTTCAGGGGGATATCGCGCCCCTGTTCGAGGAACTCGCGCTGGCGCCTTCGCGCCCTCTCCGTGACATCCGCGTCGAGGTAGAACTTCCAGTCCGCGTCGGGGAAGACGACCGTCCCCTCGTCCCTTCCCTCGGCGACGACGGAGCGGTCCTTCGCGAAGGCCCGTTGCGCGGCGTCCACGCTCGATCGTACGGCGGGGCGGTCGGCGACCGCCCCGATCGCGCGGGCAACCTCGGGGGAGCGCAGGTGTTCGTCGTATTCCCGCCCGTCGACCTGCGGGACGATGTTGCGCGCCCCCGGCGCGGTCGAGAGCGACATCGCGCGGGCCACCCCGTCGATGGCCGCGGGGTCGGACAGGTCGATGTGCCGGTCGAGGAGAGCGGCGGTCACGGCGCGGTAGAGCGCGCCCGAGTCCAGGTGCGCGAAACCGAGCGCGTCAGCCAAGCGCCGCGCCAGCGTGCTCTTCCCCGCGCCGGCCGGGCCGTCGAGCGTGATGATCGTGGGCGGCTTCCCGTTCGGCATTCGCGCCGCGTGCGCAGGGGCGTGGCCTCCGCGCGCGGCTTGCTACACAATACCCGCGCCGCTTCCCGCCATGAAACGCTCGCCAGCCATCGGGTACCTCCTGCAGTGCGTCGGGATCGTGTTGCTGCCGGTCGGGCTGCTGGGGGGGATGTCGGGCGGAAGCCTGCATCTTGAACTCTCGCTGCTGGGGATCGGCGGCGTGGCGTTCCTCCTGGGAAGGAGGATGTCCGGCGGATGAGCGTCTCCATGCACCGGGTTTGGGGGGAGGTCGATCTGGGGGCGCTCGGACGCAATCTCGGCCGGATCCGCGCGCGCCTGCGGCCGGATCAGCACCTACTCGTCGTCGTCAAGGCGGATGCCTACGGGCACGGGGCGGTCGAGGTGGCCCGCGAGGCGGTCGCCTGCGGCGCGGCGTTCCTCGGGGTCGGGGATTCGCAGGAAGGGCTCACGCTGCGCGCGGCGGGGATCCGGGAGCCGATCCTGGTCCTCGGCGCGCTGATCCCGGGGGAGATCGACGCCGTGCTGACGCACGGGATCACCCCGTGCGTCCACTCCGAGGACAAGATCCGCCTCCTGGCGAAGGTGGCGCGGTCGCTCAACCGTCCCCTCGGGGTGCATCTGAAGGTCGACACCGGGATGGGGCGGCTGGGGGCGAGGCCGGAGCGGGTCGGGGATCTGCTGGATGCGATCCGGCGGGAGGCGCCGCTCTACACCGAGGGGATCTGCACGCACCTCGCGGCGGTCGATCGGGACGACCCGTCCCTGGATCGCCAGCTGGCGCTGTTCTCCGACCTCGTGGGGAGGTACGCCGATGGGGAGGGGGCCATCCGCTGGCGGCACGCGGCCAACTCGCTCGTCGTCCTCTCCCGCCCGGGGGCGCCATTCAATCTCGTGCGGGTCGGCGGGGCGGCTTATGGCATCGATCCGACCGACCGGCCGGGCACGGCGCGCGCCTTCGAGCCGGTCCTCTCCCTGCATACGCAGGTCGTCTACCTGAAGGATCTTCCCGCGGGGGCTCCCGTGGGGTACGCGGGAACCTGGCAGGCGCCGCGCGCGGTCCGGACGGCGGTCCTCCCCGTCGGGTACCACGACGGGTACGCCTTCGCCTTCGGGAACCGCGCGGAGGTTCTGGTCCGTGGGATCCGCGCGCCCGTGATCGGTCGGGTCTCGATGGACTACACGACCATCGACGTGACCGATATCCCCGGGGTCCATGTGGGGGACCCGGTCGTCCTGCTCGGTCGGCAGGAGGGGGCCGAGATCACGCTGCACGAGATGGCCGCGTGGCGGTCCACCGTCCCGTACGAGATCCCCTGCTCGTTGGGCCCGCGCGTGAAGCGCCTCGTCACGCGCAGCGAGGCTGCTCCGGCAGGGTGGGTGTGACCGGCCCGGCGGAGAGCGCGCGCCTGTGCGCGCTCCTGGCGATCGCCTTCGCGCTCCGATGCGTCGCGGCGTGGGGCGTCGGGGAGGCAGGCGGACTCCTGTTCCCGGACGAGCGTTCCTACGACGGCCTGGCGCGGGGCCTCGTCGAGACAGGCCAGTTCGGGGAGGAAGGGGGCCGCGCGGCATGGCCCCCCCTGTATCCGGTGTTTCTCGCGCTTCTCTACTCGGTCTTCGGCCCCCAGCCGATGGCGATGCGCCTTGCGCAGGCGTTTCTCGGGACCGCCACGGTGTGGCTCGCCTGGCGCGCCGCCCGGGCGGCCGGCGGGGCGCGCGCGGGATTCTGGGGCGCGCTCCTCGTGGCGCTCTGGCCCCACGGGACGGCGTACGCGGGGCTCCTTCTGACCGAGACGCTCGCGACGTTCCTCCTGATGGCGCTCCTGTGCCTTCTTTCCGGCGCTTCGATGCGCTCGTCCCGATCCGAAGCGGTCGGGCTCGTCTCCGGCGCGGTCGCGGGGTTCCTGACGCTCACGCGTCCGAGCCTCGTTTTCCTTCCGATCCCCCTTGCCTTCGCGTGGAGGGCACGAAGCGGCGCCTCCGTGCGCTCGCTTGCCTGTCTCGCCCTGGCGTACGGAATGGTTGTCGGGGCATGGGTCGCGCGCAATGCGGCGGTCGTCGGCGCGCCGGTGCTGACCACGAAGATGGGGCACGATCTGTACGAGGGGATCGGCCGGGAGGCGGACGGCGGTCCGATCCACGATCGTGTCCGATGGGATCGGGTCGGGCCGGGGCGGACCGAGGTGGAGCGGAACCGTGGCTGCCGGCGCTCCGCGCTCGCGGACGCCACATCCGATCCGTGGCGCGTCCTGGCGCTGGTTCCCGTGAAGTGGGCCCGCTTCTGGAACCCGTTTCCGAACCGGTCCGACTGGCGGCGCTTGGCGGTCGCGGCGGGGACGGCGGTTCCGGTCCTTCTGTGGCTTCCCCTCGCGCTCGTGGCGGCGTCGGCGCGGGGGGGCGCCGCGGGCGGCCGCTCCCTCTTCTGGATTCCCGCCCTCTATCTGACGGCGGTGCACTCGGTATTCCTCGCGTCGATCCGGTATCGTCTCCCGGCGGAGGTCCCCCTCGCCGTCCTGGCGGCCTGCGCCCTGGCAGGGCGTCCCCGCCAGGGGGCGTAGAATGCCGCCGATGGGGGCGAAGGGACGCGGCGGCTGGGGGCGGCGGCTGGGACGCGCGGGGATCGCGTCGGTCCTCGCCTACGGCGCCCTTCTTTTCTTCGTCAACCTCGCCCTGGCGACGTCTCTGGGCCGGAACTTGGTGGACCGGGCCGTGGAACGGTTCTGGCCCGGGAGATTCCGGATCGGACGGATCTCCCTCGGGCCCCTGGGGGGGGTGCGTCTGGCCCAGGTGCGGGCGAGCCTCGCCCCCGCTCCGGAAGAGCCCGGGCAGCCGCGGGAGATCGTATCTCTCGATCGCGTCACGGTCTGGATTTCCTGGGGCGAGCTGGCGCACGGTCGCGTCCGCCCGGTCCATGTCGCCCTGCGGGGCGGGCGCATCGCGTGCGACGAGGCGGTCGCCCGCGAGGTGCGCGCCTATCGCGAGGCGCGCCGCCGCCGTCCTCGCGTGGAAGGACCCCCCGAGACGTGGGTCCCTCTTGTCATGGAGGCCCGAGATGTGACGTTCGACATGTACGGCTGGCACGGGGAGAGGCTGTTCGGCCGCGGCGTCTACCAGCGCCGCGGCGTCGTGCATGCGGTGTCGGAGGTCCGGATCGAGGGGCCGCTCTGGGAGGATCTGTCGGTGGAGGGGGAGCGCAACGCGCAGGAGGGATCCTCCCGCTGGGAGATCGGCGTGAAGGGGGTGCGGGGCGGGGCGGGGCTGCTCGAACTGTTCCCGCGCGCATGGCAGCGTTCCGCGCGGGACGTCGACGCCCACGGTCCGGCGGACGTCTCCGTCCGGATCGCGGATCCCGGCGGACACAGCCCCGTCGAGGCCGACATCCGCGTGCGCTTGCAAGGGGGCTCCGTGAGGATGCCCTATCTCCCCGCTCCCGTGGAGGATCTCCACGGGTTGCTCGTCTGCTCGCGGGAAGGGGTCGTCTCGGAGGGGAAGATCGTCGGCCGGCTCGGCGGGATCCCGATCGCCGCGCGGATCCGGTACGAAGCCTCGCCGGGCCGCCTCCGGATGGATCTGGAGTCGGAATCCTTCGCCTTCACCCCGGACCTGGCGGTTCTGATGCCGGGCGCGACGGCCGAGGCGTGGCGGGAACTCGCCCCGAACGGGGAGGGGCGGCTGATCTCCCTCCTGTTCGTTCACGAGCGCGGCCTGGAGAGGACCGTCGCCACGGGACAGGCGGACCTTTCCGTATGCAACATCGAGGGGCTTTCCCCCCCGCTGCGCGGCCAAAGGGCGACGCTCGACATCGTCGAGGCGATCCTGGAGGAGGGGCGCTGGACCGGGCACGGGAACCTGCGGGTCGAACGCGTCGAGGCGGACCCGGTTGTCGTGTCGGTGGGCGAGGCGCCCTTCCTGTGGACGCCCGAACTCCTGGCGTTCGGTCCCGGCGACGACGATCTGGGGCGGATGCGCGGGCACTGGGCCGGGGGGGATTGGGAGGGGTCGTTCCGGATCGAGCGGCAGCCGGCCGCGCCGTCGCGCGTGTCGGCCTATGTCAAGTGGTACGGGGCGGACCTCACCGACATCCTCGAGGAGGCGGGGTCGGACGCGGACCTGCGCGGCGAGTTCAAGGGGCGGTTCCGGATGTCGCAGGAGGTCGGACGGATCGAGACGCGCACCGGCGGCGGGTGGTTCACCCTCAAGCACGGGAACCTCTTCCACCTGCCGGTCCTGGCGTCCCTCCCGACGCTCCTGTGGGGGCAGTCTCGCGCGGACCGCACCATCGGAAAGGTCGAAGGGAAGTTCCTCTGTGAGGGGGACCGGATCGTCTTCGCGCGGACGGGGGACCTGCTCCTGTCCAGCCACTGGGCCGCCGTGCGCGGCAAGGGGACGATCTGGATGGACTCCCGCGTCGACATCCACCTCCTGGTCAATCCACTGGACGCGATGGGGTGGTGCGCGCGGGTCCCGCTCCTCTCCCGGATCTGCCAGGGGGTCGAGCAGTCGCTCTTCGAGGTGGTCGGCGATGGGACCTGGTCCGACACGCGCTGGCGGACAGGGCCCGGCGTCCTCCACTGGGCGCAGAGGCAGCTGCTCGGCGTCGAGGAACGCCCGGTGACCGAGGAGGATCTGGAGGAGCATCCGCGGGAGCCGAAGTGACGGGGGAGGTCTGGATCGCCTCGGACCTCCATCTGGATCCGTCGCGGCCGGATCGCACGCGCGCGTTCGTGCGGTTCGTCGCCTTGGCGCGCGCGCGCGCGATCGGGCTCTATCTCCTTGGGGACCTGTTCAACTATTGGATCGGCCCCGCGCACGCGCGCCTGCCGGACCACCGCGAGGCGCTCGACGCCCTGGCGTCCGCCGTGCGCGCGGGGTTCCCGGTCGCGTTCCTCCCGGGGAACCGCGACTTCCTCGCCGGGATGGGGCGCCCCCCCGCCGGGATGCGCCTCCTGCCGGACCGCGCGAGCGTGCGGTTGTTCGGTCGGAGCGTCCTTCTGATGCACGGCGACCTGTTGTGCACCGACGACCGCCGCTACCAGCGCTGGCGCCGCGTCGCGCGCTCGCCCCTCCTGCGTGGCCTGGCCCGCGCGCTCCCCGCGCGCGCCGCGCGCGCCCTGGCCGAGAGGATGCGCGCGAAGAGCCAAATGGAGATCGCGCGCAAGCTCCCCGCCTCGATGGACCTCACCGCTCGCGGCATCCAAAGCGCCTTCTCCTGCGGCGCCGACGTCGTCGTCTGCGGCCACGTCCACCGCCAGGAAGCGCGCGACGTCCCGTTGGGCGGCGGCCGGACGGGGAGGCTCTACGTCCTCCCCTCCTGGGAGGGTGACGCGCCGTACCTGCGGGTCACGGAGGGAGGTTTCGAGTATGCCAGGACGTAGTGTGACCACCTTGCTTCGCTCGCGAGGTGCGAACTTGTGCCTCCAGAGGAGGGTGGTTATACTAATGGTATGAAAACAGCGATCTCGCTTCCGGACGGTGTATTCCGCGCCGCCGAGACTCATGCCCGGCGCGCCCGCAAGTCGCGAAGTCGGCTCTACGCGGAGGCGATCTCGGAATACCTCTCGCGGCACGCACCGGAGGAGGTCACGGAGGGGATCAACCGGGTCGTGGACAAGATCCGGGAGCCTGTTGATCCGTTCGTCAGCGCCTCCGCGCGCCGGATCCTGAAACGCGCCAAGTGGTAGAGGTTACGCAAGGCGAAATCTGGTGGGCCGACCTGCCCGATCCGGAAGGCTCGGGTCCTGGGTTCCACAGACCGGTGCTGATCGTCCAGGGGAATCCCTTGAACCGCAGCAGGATCGCGACGGTCGTCTGCGTTCTTCTGACGAGCAACCTCGTCTGGGCGGAGGCGCCTGGAAACACGCTCCTTCCCGCCGATGTGTCCGGACTTCCGAAGGATTCCGTGGCGAACGCATCCCAGATCCTCACGGTGGATCGGGCGCTCCTCTCGCGCCGTGCCGGCAGGCTCTCGCCGAAGAGATTGGCTCAGGTCATGAGCGGTATCGACGTCGTCCTCGGGCGCTGATCCTACTCCCCCGCCCACGCCACCACCCGGGGGTACCCCCGGGGGCGCACGAGGACGGTGATGTCGTCGAAGAAGGGGGTCTCCAGGATCGGGGCGTCCATGTAGCGGGGGTCGCCGACGGACCAATCCGGGGTCGGCTTGAACGTCAGGCGGTAGCGCAGAGGCCCCGCCGCGATCGGGCGGCCCACACGGGCGGCCGCCTCGTAGTCCAGGGGCGCCAGGGTCTCCGTATCGTGGAGCACCGCGGCCCCCTCCAGGAGTTGGACGCCGATCCGGGAGTTCAGGAGCACCGGATCCCAGACGACCGTCCTCGGCGCGACGGGTTCCGTGGTAGGGAACGGGGCGCGCGGCAGGACCTCGGTCCAATAGAGCCGCTCCACACGCAACGGGCGCGCTGTCCCCGCAGGGAGTTGAGCGAGCAGATCCGTCGACGTGAACTGCCCGTCGTTGCGCTTGTAGTACCGGCCGTCCTGGTAGCGGAGGTCGGCCATCGTGGCGGCGCTCGTCTTCGCGGCGCCCTCCGCACCCCCGAAGTCGTACGTCGCGAACTCGTCCAGGGTCTGATTTGAGTCCACGTTCGGTTCGGAGTCGTACATCATCGCCCCGCCAAGCACGAGCCTCCGACTGGTATTCGCCAGGTCCGTCACGGGACGCCCAGACCAGGCCTTAACGTACGCCGGGTTGAGGTTCATCAGGACCACACCGACCCCCTCCACCCACACGACCCCGTCGGTCTTCGTAGACGCGCGCGCGCCCCGCATCCATGTCCGCGCGTTGTCGGACGGGTCCGGGTCCCCGTTGTTGTCGATGTCCCAGAAGGCGGTAACAAGAAGCCAACGATGCAGATGCCTCGACTCTTCATCCGAAGATCCGCTCGGCGTCGAGAACTGGAGACCGTTATCGAAATGCCATTGCCGCTCATGCCAGCTGTCCGACTCGCCCAGGTCGGACGTGTTCTCCACGAGAATGCCATAGTTCGGAGCGCCCCCCGCCCCCTTATACCTCCCCACGCACAAGACCTGCGTCTGGGCTCCGTCCGTACCGCGGGAGGCCTGCATCACGGAAAAATCCAGCTGGATCGGCCGCCGCAAGATCCCCGGCTTGACCCAGTACGAGGCGACCCCGTGCCGCGGCGGGATATTCCCAACGCTCGCGTACATGGGGATACGCCGCGACTGGATGTGCACACCGTCCGGCACGAATGTATTGGGGCGACCTGAAGTCGGGTCAAACGTCGAACGGGTGACGTCCGTCTGCAGGAACGCATCGATCTGCGTCCCCCCCTCCTCCGTGATGGCCACCGGGCGCATCGTGGTCGCGCCCGACGCCGAAAAATCCGCGGTCCAGGTATTCGTGAACCGGTGCACGAACCGGACATTGGCGGGGTTCGGGTTGTTCGGGAGTTCGGTCGTGGCCAGGCCGATCTGGCCGTCGAACGGCGCCGCGCGAGCGGGCAGGGCATAGTAGGGCTCCGGATACGTCATCAGCGACAATCCGACGTTCGCGGCCCCCCCCAGGGCCGCCCTCGCCCCGAACGTCCGGAATGTCGCGGCCAGGGGGGGGCCACCGGTCATCGGCGTCACGCAGGAGAGCAGCGCCCGCCCGGCGACGAAATCCCTCTGGCTCGTCTGACGCAGAGGGACGTAGCAACGGATCGCCGCATCCGAGCGCGTCGTCGCGCGGACCGCCCCGGCGACGTCCCGGACGCGCCCGAGCGACGCGATCGTGTACGTCCCGGAGATCGGGTGCAGGGAGAACTCCGTCGAGTACGTGAGAAGATCGGACTTGTCCACCTCGCGGTGAAGGATCACGTCGGGGTTGTTCTTGTTCAGGTCGGAATTCGGATTGAAGTTGGCCTTCAGCAGGTCCGCGCGGATATCCCTCATCAGATAGGGCACCCTCGCGGTCGCGTTCGCGTCATGGGCGGCCTGCGGGGGAAGGACGCCACGGTATGCGAGCGCGTCGGCGAAGGCACTGAACTGCTCCCAGGTCCGGAAGGGGCTGTCCAGGAACCCATCTTCGTTCACGTCCTCCCCCGGATCCATGGTTCCATTCCGATTCACATCCTCGGCCCCTTGACGTGCTTGCGCGATCCGATGGGCGATGGCCGACGCCTCGGCGGACGTGATCCCGGCGGAGAAAGGTGTCTCCCTAGTGTGCATGAATTTGGAAAATGAGGTCTGGGCTGGCTGCCGGTAGACACCCTGCAGGTCCCGCAACAATGCCTGAAGCACCGCACGGTGGGCATGATTCATGTTGACCGGCGCGCGCCCGGCGGGCTCCAGAGCCGGCGGCCCGCCGCGGGCTACCACGCAGTCCGCAAGGATGACGGGATTGGGGATCTCCGCGCTGGTCGCCTGCGGCCGGATCACGGACCGGTCCACCCAGCCGTGGCAGGTCAGGAACGCGGAGGGGTCCTTCGTGATCCCCGTCCGCGCGGCCAACTGCGCGAGGCTCGTGTATCCACCGACGGGGCGCTGCGACAGAACCAGATCCCCGAGGTTCGCGATGCCGATCGGCGCCGGGTCGAGAATCCCGTCCCCGTCCCAGTCCTCGCCCGCGTCGAGAACGTTGTCGCCGTTGGCGTCCTCCTTCACCGTCCCGAGCGTATTGAGGATGCGCACCAGCACCGCGTTGTACCCGGCCAGGGGATTGTTGTGGTCCGGCGCCGACAGGTACCCGCCGTTGACGTGGATCTTCCCCTCCTCCGATTCGATCCGCAGGGCGTACGTGTCCCCCCAGGGCTGCAGGGTCCCGCGCAGCCGCCCGCTGAATCCCGAGTGCGTCCTGTCGCGATCCCGGTCGTGCAGGGGGGGCGTGAACCCGTCCGCGCTCCCGGGCGGGGGGGCGTAGCGCCCGTCCGCCGTCACGTCGACGTACGGCTCGCCGGCGGCGTAGGAAGGGTTGTGCGAACGCTCAAGCGGGACCCCGTACTCCCCGTCCCGGTAGGTCCAGTCGTCGGCCTGGTTGGCGGCGGTGCGCGTGACCGGGAACTCGGGCGTCGGGGGAAGCCTCGCCATCGCGCACTCGACGCCCGACCGCGCCAGCAGCGCCGCGCGCGCCTGCTCCAGGCGCACGCGGGTCATGGCCCGCTCGGCCCCCGCCATGCGCACCAGGACCGTTGCGACCGCGACGAGGAGGACCAGCAGCAAGGAGACAAGAACCAGGGCGATCCCTCGACTACTCACTCGCCTTCCCCGTTTTCCCCGCCGACGAGATCCGTCCCGGCGAGATCCGCGTGGGAGATGTGCCCCGACGCCAGCAGGATCGCCGCCAGCCACCTCGCATCCCGGTCGCGCCCGGCCGAGACGGCCTGGCGGTGCTGCGCGAGCATGGCGAGCGCCTCGCGGGGGCTCCGGATCGCCCGCCCCTCCTGGACGAGCAGCGCTTCGCCCGTCACGGCGTATGCATGCCACTCCGCCGTGAGGCGGACCTCCTCGCCGCCGGCGCGCACCCGCACGGTCCCCTCCGTCACGCCGACCGCGGAGGCGCTCTGCCCGCCGGGAAGGTGCATGACCACGACGTCGAAGGCGGTCCCCAGGACCGCCGCCTCCAGATTCACGGTGCGGACCGACACGCCGCCCGTCCCCGGCGGGACGCGCAGCGTCAGGCGCCCGCGCTCCAGGAGGAGCGTGCGTCCGGATCCGCCCGGATCGTCCACGACCCGCGTTCCGGGGGCCAATTCCAGCCGGATCCCCCCCCGCAGAGTCACCTGCGAGGGCGCGGCGGCGGTCTCGATCGCTCCACGGAGGGAGAGGTCGTCGGGCACCCATCCGCGCGTCAGCAGCGGGACGAAGACCAGCGCGGCGGCCGCAGCCGCAGCAGCAGCCCCCCACCGCAGGCCCCTTGCGCGCGGTCGGCGCGCCGCGTCGGGCGGGGCTGCCGCCGCGATCGCTTCCGACGCCAGCACCGCCTCGTGCAGGCAGGCGGCGCAATCGGCCAGGTGCGCCTCCGCGTCCTCGCGATCGGGTCCCCCGAGGGTTCCCGCCACCAGGGCAAGGAGGCGCGCGGTGGGCGGGCAGGCCTCGCCGTCCGCAGGGGGGGGCGCCAGATCGGTCCTGGACTCCCGGACAAGGGCATCCCGCAGGCGATCGAGCCGCGCGACGGCGTCCCGGCACGCGGGGCACGCGACACGGTGGGCGTCCAGTCGAGCCCCCTCGGCGGCGGCGACCTCGCCGTCCAGCCGGGCGCTCCAGGCTTCCCAGGAGGGACAGGGTTCCATCCATGGAGCCCCTTCGGGGCGGCGGCACGTTTGTTTGGAGGAAAAAAAGATTTTCCGAGGGGTCAGCTGCGCAGGGGAAATCGGGTGATGTCCCACAGCGCGTCGGCGAGGCGCTTGCGCGCCCGAGCCAGGATCGTCCCGACGGTCCCCACGGGGACCCGGAGGAGTGCGGCGATCTCACGGTAGGAGCGGCCCTCGAACGTGAACAGCCGGATCGCGAGGCGCTCGCGCGGCGGGAGCGCCGCCAGGGCCGAGCGCAACCGGCGGCTCTCCTCCCCGGCGTCCGGGTCGGGGTCGGGGACCGCGGGGGCAGGCAGGTCGGGGGGGAGAGGCAAGGCGCGGAACACCGCACGCGTCTGCTGCCGCGCGAAATCCAGGCACCGGCGCGCCGCGATCATCGAGATCCACGCCGCGAGGGTCCAGTCCGCCGGGGCGGCGCGCAGCGCCCGGCAGCCATCGGCCCAGAGGGAGGCGAACACCTCCTGGACGATGTCCTCCCGATCCGCCCGCAGCGCCCCCAGGCCGAAGCGGCGCAGGGTCCGCTCGACGGCGCGCGAGACCACCGGTCGGAAGCGGTCGACGAACGCCTGCTGCGCGGAGGCCTCCCCGGCGACGCACCCCACAAGAAGCGACGGGTCAGGACGGTTCATCGCGCCCCGGCCGCGACAAGCGGTCCTCGCCGCGCCGCGCGAGTCGTCCGACGTCCGGGAACGTGATCCCCCACCGCGACGCGAACTCCTCCGTACTCTCGTTCCCGCCGCGGACGAACGATTCGCGCAGCGCCGCGCCTGCCTCCCGACTGCGCCACCACGACTCCCCCCATCGCTTCTCCAGATGATCGGCGAGCGCCGCCTCCAGGAGCCATCCGCGCAGGACGGCGGCGGAGTGGAAGTCGTCCTCGATATCCTGGAGGAAGAACTCCTTGGCGTGGCGGATCCCGAGGGCCCCCTCCATCGTCTCGCGGTAGGCGATGTCGAGGCCGAGGATGTCGTCCTGCGCGTGGAGGCGGCTTTCGAAGATCACCTTCGCGGCGCACCGGCGCAGGTCGACCAGGCGCGCGAGCGACTCGCGGCGCGACGGGAGGGCGCTGCACTCGGCCGGGAGGTTTTCGCGCCGCCAGGAAGGGAGAAACGCCAGGTCCCGGAACAGGAGGCCGAACGCCTCGTTCACGGAGAAGTCGCCCGCAAACGGTTCCCCCTCGCCGCCTTCGGGCTCGGCGTAGCCGAACTGCAGAGCCTGCCCGAACGCGCGCAGGAACGCCGGGCCGTCCGCAGGCGTACCCGACGGAAGGCAGGAGATCCTCACGTCGCGCCCCGTCGCCAGGGGCCAGCACGATGTCGCGTTCTCCTTGAGGGGGCGGATCTCGCGGTCTACATGGATCGCCCCCTCGGCGTCCGCGGAAAGGCCCAGGGCGCGCGCGGTCCGGGCCGCGGCGGCGGAGGCGGTGTCCAGGTCGAAGGCTCCCGCATCCGGGAGCGCGGCCCAACGGGCGTGATCCCACGTGGCCGCTTCCTCCAGTGCCAGGCCGGTCGCCTCGTGAAGCGACCCGGCGTACGCGCCGCGCCAGACGTCCTCCGTGGAGGAGAGGATCGTCCGCGCGATGTCCGCGAGCGCGGGGAGGTCGAGCCCCCACGAACGCGCGGCGGCGGGGACGTCGAGAAGCGCCCTCTCGCGCAGGGATCGGATCGTCTGCCATCGCTTCGCGAGGCGGTGTTGCATCACCTCCTGCTCGACGGCGACGAGGCGGCGGTGGAGAGAGAGGCGCGCGCGGGGATCCGCAATCGTCCCGA
>JACQRN010000124.1 GCA_016206515.1 Planctomycetota bacterium
CGAGGCCGCGCCGGTAGGCGGCCATCGGCTCCTCGTCCCCCGTGGCGCGCGCGTACCGCAACAGCGCGTCGAGGATGAACCCCGTGTGGTAGTTGTCGTGGCGGATCGGCGAGGCGGACGGAGGGTCCGCGTAGAACCAGGCCCCCTCGGCGGTCTGGATCGACAGGACGAACCGGACTAGGCGCCGCGCGAGGTCGAGGTGGGCGCGCTCCCCCGTCGCGGCGGCGGCCTCGGCGATGGAGGCCCCCGCCAGGGCGCTCACGTCGACGACGACCCAGGGGTTCCCCGGGACCGGGACGTAGGTGAGCGCGGCGCGGCCGTCCCCGCGGGAGAGGACGTCCGGCGAGCGCGCCAGGAAGTCCGCCCCGCGCGCCGCCGCATTGAGGAACCCCGTTTCCCCGATGCGCCTCCCCGCGTCGAGGAGCGCCTCGACCGCATAGGCGGTGACCACCCGGTTCGGCTCGTCCGCGCCGACGTAGAACCCCCAATCCTGCCAGGGGTGCGGGTATCCCCAGCCCCAGCCCCAAGGGGTGTCGCGGTGTCCCGCGACGATCCCCGCCAGAAGCATCCGCGTTGCGCCCCGGTCCTCCGCGTTGCGCTCCAGGGTCCAGAGGGTCGCGTGCGCCTGGGCGAACAGCGCCCACCCCTTCAGGTTCGGGAGTTTCGGGACCCCGAGGAGCGGCCGTACGTTCCAGGGGGAGCGCTTCACCGCCTGCGTGACCACGAGTCGCCCCCAGCACGTCCCGAGGGATGCCGCGCGCAGGAAGGGCGAGGCGAGCGCGTCGAACTTGTTCCATCCCGTGTAGTCGCGCTCTGCCGCCCACGCGAGCGCGGCGCGGCACGTCCCCGTGGCGTCGATGTCGCTCACGGGCCGCTCCCCGCCCTCGCGAGAACGCGCCGTCGGAACTCGTTCGGGGAGGGTTGCACGAACATCTCCTCCCAGTCGAGGAGCCCCGCCATCAGCCACAGCAGGAAGTAGTGCCACCGGAGCCTGCGGTCGGGGCGATGCGACCGGATCCGGTCGACGAACCCCGAGCGGAAGCGGCCGTCGCGCTCGATCCTCTCTCTGGAGAGCGAGACGTCCCACCATTTCGATAGTCCGCGGTCGAGATGGAAGAACGGCTCGTTCGCGAACCCCTTCTTGGGCTTCGCCAGGACGGAAGGGGGGAGGAGCGGCCGGGCCGCTTCGCGCAGGAGCCGCTTCGGCTCCCCCGCGAACCGCGCCTCCCACGGGATCGCCAGCGCCGCGCTCAGGAAGGCCGTGTCGAGGAACGGGACGCGCGCCTCCAGCCCGTGCGCCATCGAGTTGCGGTCCTCGTTGACGAGGAAGTCGTCGACCATCTTCGTCCTGAACTCCGTGCGCGCGGCGGCCAGGAGTGGGTCGCGCTCCCCGCGGAAGAACGGCTCGAACGGCTCGCGGCACCGGATCGTGACCGCGCGGGCTCCCTCCGGCGAATAGATCGCGCCGGCGAGCGCGGGGACCTCCTCCCAGGCGTTGCGCAGCAGGAGATAGGCGCCCAGGGGGTCCGCGGTCCGCCCGGCCATCCCGACGGCTCGCTGCGGGACCTCCGAGAGGGGGCCGCCCCAGCGCCGCCAGGCGCGCTCGATCCATCGCGCGAGCGGCGCCAGGGCGAGCCCCCCGCCTGCGCGCGCCAGGCGGAGCATCTCCAGGCGGCGGTGGATCTCGTACCCCTTGAACAGCTCGTCCGCCCCGAGGCCGGAGAGCGCCACCTTCACCTCGCTCGCGGCGAACCGCGCGAGCGCGTACCCCTGCACCGCGTTGACGCTCGGCGACTCGGTGTGCCAGAGCACCTCCGGAATCAGACGGTCCAAATCCGGGACGAGCGTCTCGGTCCGGTGGGGGATGCCGCACGCGTCCGCCACCGCGCGCGCGTCGGAGGTCTCGTCGGTCGGCTCCCCGAAGGCGAGCGTGAACGCCGCGCGCGGCGGGGCGTCCGAGCGGACGGCGAGCGTCGTCACGATGGAGGAGTCGAGCCCGCCCGACAGGAACGTGCCGAGCGGGACGTCGCTGCGCATCTGCCTGCGCACGGCCACCTTGAGCGCCTCGCGAAGACGCTCGCCGGAGTCCGGCGCTTCCTTTCCTTCCGTAGCGTCGTCGAGCGCCTGGAGGTTCGAGCGGTGGACGCGCCCGTCCTGCCACCGCAGCGCCGCACCCGGGGCGAGCTTCCGCACTCCGCGCAGGATCGTCCTCTCCCCCGGGACGTACCGGAGGTTCAGGAGGAGGTGTGCCGCGTCGGGGTCGGTCGCGCGCGGGACCGCGTCGAGGCACAGGAGCGCCTTCAACTCGCTGGCGAAGGCGAGTCGCCCCTTTCCGTCCTCCCACCAGAACAGGGGCTTGATCCCGACCGGGTCGCGCACGAGCCAGAGGGCGCGCTCGCGCTCGTCCCACAGGGCGAACGCGAACATCCCCTCGAGCCTCCGGAACCCCTCGATCCCCTCTTCCTCGTACAGGTGGGGGAGGATCTCGGTATCCGCGCCGGAGGCGAGGCGGTACCCCTTTTTCTCTAGTTCGCGGGCGATCTGGGGCGCGTTATAGACCTCCCCGTTGTAAACGACCTGGATGCGCCCATCCTCGCTGGTGGCCGGCTGCCTCCCGTGTTCCGGGTCGAGGATCGCCAGCCGCCGCATCCCGAGGAAGAGGTTCTCGCGCGCGAACGTCCCCTCCCCGTCCGGCCCGCGGTGCCGGATCGCCGCGAGGCACGCCGCCTCGTGATCGGGCTCCCGGAACCCCGCCGTCCCTACGATGCCGCACATGGTCGGAACACGTTCTCCATCATCCAGGTCGTGACGTCCACCTTCTCGCGCAGCATCCGCGCGCGGCGCCCGGCCCAGAGCGGCTTGAGGTCGCCGTCGCGGTCCCAGGCGTCGAGGACGGCGTGGGCGGCGCTCGCGGTGCGGCACCAGCGGGCGAGTCCATACCGTTCCTCTTCCTCGGATACATAGCCGCGGCCGGTCCGGGCGACGTAGATCGCGGGGACGCCAAGCACCGCCGCCTCGGAGGCGACGGTGGCGCTCTCGCCGACGCAGCGGTCAGCGAAGGCGAGCACGTGATGGAACTGCTCGGGCGGGATGCGAAGGGTGAACGGCTCCAGCGATGCGGGGAGCGCCGTCTCGGACGTGACCACGACCGGACCGCGCC
>JACQRN010000125.1 GCA_016206515.1 Planctomycetota bacterium
CCCCCTCGCCCCGGGTCGCCTCGGAGATGAGCGAGCGGCTTGCACCGGCGACGTACAGCGTCGTCGGATGGAACTGCATGAATTCGAGATCCCGCACCACCGCCCCCGCGCGGTACGCGCAGGCGACCCCGTCCCCGGTCGCCCCGGGCGGGTTCGTGGTCTCCCGGAAGAGATGGCCGGCGCCGCCCGTCGCCAGGACGACCGCGCCGGCAAGGATCGTCCGCAGGCCCACTCCGTCGTGGACGACGGCGCCGACGCACCGCCCGCCGTCGACGAGCAGGTCCACCGCGTAGAGGCCGGCGCGCAGTTCGATCGAGGGCTCATGCGAGGCGCGCTCCAGGAGGGTCCGCATCACCTCCGCGCCGGTCGCGTCCCCCCGGGCGTGGAGGATGCGCGCGGCGGAGTGGCCCCCCTCCCGCCCCAGGGCGAGATGCAAGCCGTCCTTGTCGAACCGCGCCCCCCAGTCCAGGAGCTCCCGGAAACGCCCGGCCGCCTCCCCGGCGAGGATCGAGACTGCCCGCGGATCGCACAGGCCTTGCCCGACCTCGATCGTGTCGGCGCCATGCGAAAGCGGGGTGTCGTCGTCGCTCCAGGCGACCGCGATCCCCCCCTGGGCGTGTGCCGTGTTGCTGTCGGACGGAGGCCCCTTGGTCAGCACCAGGACCCTCTGCATCCGGCACGCCTCGAGGGCCGCGCGCAGCCCGGCGACGCCCGCGCCCAGGATCAGGACGGGGACGCGCTCCACGGGAAGCGAGGCGGGAGGGACGTCGGTCCAGCGCGACGGGACGGCGGGAGGGGGAAGGTGCATGGTGCTGCCTCCAGGCTTCTGCGGGCGCTTCAGGACACGAATTGGAAGATCAGGACCGCCAGGCCGGACAGGACCCCGAGGACGCCGGTGATGATCGCCGCGAGGATCACGACCTCCTTCGTGGTCTGCTTCGACTCCTTCCCCCTGATCTTCGCCTGGATCGTGGCGAGGAGTTCGGGATCGTCCGGTTCCAGGCGCATGCACGCCTGGTACTCCTTCATCGCGTCGTCGGGGAAGCCGTTCGCCTCGTGGGACTCGGCCTCCGCCAGGTGAGCGCGGATCAGCTGGGTACGGGCCGCGCCGATCCATCTCTTGAGGTCTTTCATCCGGGTCGGATCGGCGGCGACCGCCTCGGTCCAGGCGTCGAAGGCGCCCTGATAATCCTTCTTGTTCCAGGCTTCCTTGGCGCGCTTGAGCATGTCGTCCGACTCGGCGATGGTGAAGGAGTCGTCCTTTTTCGGGACGGGACGCGGAGCCTGGGCAGGGCGCGCTGGCGGCTGGAGCGGCGGCTTCTGGGGGGGGCGCGGGGGGCCCTGGTTCGCCACCGGTCAGGCCCCCATCTGATCGATGGAGACGGTGGTGTCGAGCGAGAAGAGGATCCCCTTTCGCTGCGCCAGAAGGAGCCCCTTCACGGTCGGCTCATCGTACGCCTTGCCCGCCTCCCGCGCGATCCCGAGGAGGGCGTCCTTCACGGGGATCCCGTGCCCGCCCTCCTCCTTCGGGGCGCACAGGAGGTCGAAGGCGTTCGCCACGATCAGGATCCGTCCCAGGGGCGGGATCTGGTCCCCCTTCAGCCCCTTCGGTCCGCCCTTCCCGTCGTGCCGCTCGTGGTGCGCCGCGACGGCCGCACGGAGGTCGTCGAATTCCGGGATCCTGGCCAGGACCTTGTCGCCGGCCAGGAGGTGCTGGACGGGAATGCTTCCGGGATGGTCCAGCCCGGTTCTTTCCTTCTCGTCGACCGCGAGCATCCCGACGTCGTGGATGAGCCCGGCGATCTGGGCCTTGCGGCACGCCTCCGGTGTCAGGTTCAGCGCGCGGGAGATCGCCAGGGCGTACCCGGCTACGCGCTCGGCGTGTCCGCGCAGGACATCGGATCGCATCTCGATCGCCGCGACGAGTGCCTTGACCGTCGACAGCAGCACCGCCTGCTGCGCGGCGCTGGCGAGCGCGGCATCGACCGCGAGCCCGCCGAGGATCCCGACGAGGGTCGCCAGCTCGAGGTCGTCCTCCGTGAACGGCCGGGCGGCGGCATCCCGGGCGAGGTAGAGGACGCCGGCGATCTCCTCCCGGGCCTGGAGCGGGACGCACAGCACCGAGTGGATCGCCTTCTGGAAGATCGAGTCGTTCTGTCGGAAGCGGGAGTCCTGCATCGCGTCCGCGGTCAGGATCGCCTGCTTGCGGCCGATCGCCTCCTTGACGATGTGGCGGCTGACGGAGACCGATCCGACCTTCCCCCAGGTCGCCGCGGCGCGGTAGGTCGCCTTCCCCTTGTCCGGGACGAAGACGTACGCGGCGTCCGCCCCGAGCGTCTTCCCGGTCAGGTGCGCCAGCTCCTTGAAGAGGGGCTCCGGTTCCCCGTACTTCGTCAGCGCGCGGGCGAGGCGGTAGAGGATCGACATCTTGTCGGACGCCTGCGCCTCCGGGGGAAGGCCGAGGATCTTCTGCGTGTCCGGGCCGAAGATCAGCGTCTGTCCGGAGGCGTCCTCCGGGCCGAAGCGGACATCCGCCTCCGCCTGCTCGCGCGGATCCGCGTCGGTGAAGACCAGGACCGTGGACCCGATCCGGATCCGGTCCCCCTGCTTGAGCAGCTCCTCGGTGACCGGCGCCTCGTTGACCAGGGTGCCGTTGCGGCTCTCGAGGTCCCGGATGAAGCAGAGGTCCCCGATCCGGAACACCTCGGCGTGCCGTCGGGAGGCGGCCTTGTCGAGCACCTGGGCCCCGCCGCCGTCCCGGCCGAGGACGAGCGCGTCGTCCCCGATCTCGTACACCTTCCCGGAGTCCTGCCCCGTCTTGACCCTTACGAAAGGCATGCGGCCCCTTACCTACGCGCCCCGGGACCCGATTTCAAGCGCCCGCTGGCTCGGGGGAGGGCCTGCCGTCGGCGAGCCAGAGGCGTCGGTGCGCGATCCGGGCCATCTTGGGATCGTGGGTCGCGATGACGAACGCCTGGCGGTCGCTCGCGCTCCGTTCAAGGATCATCTCCCGCAGGCGCTGGCGGTTCTCGCCGTCGAGGTTCCCCGTAGGCTCGTCGCACAGCACGACGGCCGGGCGGTTCACCAGCGCGCGCGCGAACGCGGCGCGCTGCAGTTCCCCGCCCGACACCTGGTGGGGGCGGTGGCGCTCGCGCGGCGAGAGCCCCATCTGGGCCAGGAGGGCCCGGGCGCGCCGCTCCGCCTCGCGCCCGGAGGCGCCCGCGATCCGCGCGGGAAGCGCCACGTTCTCCAGGAGGGACAGCTCGCGGATGAGGTGGAACGACTGGAAGACGAACCCGATCGCGCCGCGGCGCAGGCGGCTGCGCGCGCGGTCCCCCATGCGCTCGGCGCCCTGCCCATGGACCGCGAGGGTCCCCGCATCGGGACGGTCCAGGAGGCCGAGGAGGTTCAGGAGCGTGCTCTTCCCGGATCCGGACGGCCCGCAGACGGCGACGATCTCCCCGGCGCGGACGTCGAGGTCGATCCCCTCGAGGGCGCGCACGCGCGAGGGTCCGTCCCCGTACGACTTCCCGATGCCGCGCGCGGACAGGAGCGGGGCGTCCACGTTCATTCCTGGCGAAGGGTCCGCGCGGGGGGGAGGAGCGACGCCCGCAGGGCGGGGAGGGCGGACGCCAGGAGCGCCAGCACGGCCATGAACAGCGCGACCGCGGCGGCCGCCTTGGGCTCGATATGGCTCGGGAGACGGTCGAGGTAATAGGCGTCCGCGAAGTAGAACGGCTGCCCGGTCAGGCGCAGGGAGAGCCAGTTCGTCAGCCCGTGCAGGTGTGGGGAGAGCGCGATTCCGGCGCCCGTGCCCACGGCGCTCCCGACGACCCCCACGAAGAGTCCAAGAAGGAGGAAGATCGCGAACACCTGCGGGGCGGTGAACCCCAGCGTCCGCAGGATCCCGATGTCGCGCGTCTTCTCCCGGACCATCATGTGCAGGAGGACCCCGATCGCGAAGGCGCAGGCGACGAGCACCACGCACAGGATGATCGCCATGACGGCGTTCTCCATATCGACGGTCTCGAAGATCCAGCGGTGCGTATCGCGGACGGTCGCGATCGAGTAGGAGGGGTCCCGCCCGAGGACCGGCGCGAGGAAGGCCATGCAGTCCGCCGCGCCCGCCTCGGAGCGCGCGCGGACCTGGAGGGAGGTGATCGCCGGGGAGGGGATATGCATGCGCAGGAGGCGCTGGGCGGTCAAAAGGTCGGTTATCACGGTCCACTCGTCGTTGAACCAGTCCCCGGTCTTGAACGCCCCGGCGACCGGCATCTGGCGGCGCACGATCCGGATCCCGGGGCCGGCGGAGGCCAAGGGCTCGCGGGCCGAGGCGATGACCGTGACGGAGTCCCCCGGGGGGATCCGCCAGCGCTCCGCGAAACGGCGCCCCACGAAGATCTCCCCCGCCTCGCCAGGAAGCGGGAGCGACGAGGGCCATGGGGTGGCGGAGACGTCGTCCCCGGGACGGAAGAGGGGGAACGGCTCGGCATCCTCCCACGAGACGCCGCGGAGCTTGGCGGGGATCTTGCGTCCCCCGTGCTGGAGGAGGACCCAATCCTCCAGGACCGGGATGCAGGCCGACACGCCGGGGTGGCCGCGGATCTCCATGGCGAGCCCCTCGTACCCCGACCACCCTGCGGAGCCGCGATTCTCGATCGTGATGTCGGCGCCCGAGCGCCTGGCGCTGGCGAGCAACTCCGTCTTCAGCCCCCACAGCACCGACAGCACGCACAGGATCGCGCAGACCGAGAAGGCGGTGACCAGCGTGACGAGGATCGCGGTGGGGCGGCGAAGGAGGTAGCGGAAGGCGAGGAGGAGGGGGGGGAGCATGGAAATCAGGAACGTCGCCTCGCGCCTCGCCGCCCCCGTCGCGGACCGCCCACCGGCACACGGTGCTCGGCTCGGATCGCCAGGTCGCTCGCCGCGTC
>JACQRN010000118.1 GCA_016206515.1 Planctomycetota bacterium
GGCGCGGACCCGTTCGACGCTCGCGGCCAGGCTGAAGAATCGGTCGGATTGAGGAATCGCCCGGATTCTTGAAAGAGGCCGGCCTCCCCCCCCCGAACTCACGGGTAGATGGACCGATGCCCTTCCTGGGAGGCGTGGAGCCTCTGGATCGACGCGGAGGCCCCGGGCGACGCCCACGGGGACGTGGGTGCCCACCTCGCGTCGTGCGTGGCCTGCCGAGGGACCGTCGCCTCCTTGCGCGGCGTCGACGAGGGTGTTTCGGACGCGGCCAGGGTCTCCTCGGAGCCTCCCGCGCGGTCCGGATTCTGCCCGTCCGCGGAGACGATCGCGGCATACACCCCCGGGGCGGGATGGGAGGCGCACCTGTCCGATTGCGCCCTCTGCACGCACCTGGTTGCGCAGGCACGCGCCGCCGCCGCGGCTCCCGCGCGCTCATCGTCGGGGAGGCGTCTGCGCCCGCTGGCCACCGCCGCGGCCCTCCTGGCGTGCGCCGCTACGGCCTGGGCGTTCCTGGCGGCGAGGCACGGGTCCGACGACCTGCTCCGCCTGGGGGTGGTGGAGGCCTCCGGCGTCGAGACGCTCGTCCTGTGGGACGGGACGTCGCTCGAACTCTCCCCCGGCACGTCGGTCGCGGACGCCCCCCCCGGGCCGGGGGAACGGCGCCGTGTGCGTCTGGCGAGGGGGGTGGTTCTCGCGTCGGTCCCGTCATCGGCCGCCGGTTTCGTCGTGGAAACCCAGGCCGCCGTCGTGCGGGTCGTCGGAACCCGCTTCGAGGTGCGCTCCGCGTCCCTCCCGACCGGGGAGCCCGCCTCTTCCGTACGGGTGTTCCAGGGACGGGTCGAGGTCGAGGCGGGGGGAGGGAAGATCCCCCTCGATGCGGGCTGGTCCGCCTATGCGGTCCCCGGCGCCCCTCCCCTCGTACAGGAGGGGGTTGCAATGCGCGGTCCCGAGGCGGTGGAGCGGCTCCAGGCGGAGTATCGCTCCGCCGCCGCGACCGACCTCCGTGCGCGGCACGCGCTCTGGATCGCGGCGATCCTGGCGACGTCCGGACCCGCGTCGCCGGCGGCGCCCACGGAGGCCGGGGGGCGATGACGCCTGCCCCTGCGCCGTGTGTCGGACGGTCCCACCGTCGCGGGGTCGTTCTCGTTCTGGTCGCGTCGTTGCTGACCCTCCTGGCCCTCTTGGGAATGGTGATGGTGCGGCTGACCACGGCCGGGCGCGAGATGACGAGGACGCATGTCGAGCGGTCGCGCGCCGCGCTGCTGGCCGCCTCGGGGCTGGAGAGCGCCATGGCCCGGTTGTACGTGTCGTGGGCCGCTCCGGTTGTGCGCACGGCGTCGAATCAGCGGGAGGACTGGAGCTACCGGGACGACGCGACGGTTTCCCTGGAGCGTGCGCACAACCCCTCGTACGCGGCCGGGGAGCCGTACGAGGACGTGACGGCGGACGGCCGGTACGAGTCGTCCGCCCCGAGCGCGGACGGGTTCACGCCGTCCGTGCACGACCGCAACGGCGACGGACGCCACACCGGGTTCTCCGGGAGGTTGCGCGGGGCGCTCGCTTCGTACGGGGACACGTTCGCGCTTCGGATCGACGACGAATCCGCGAAGATCAACGTGAACGGGGGGTTGCTCGATGCGATCAACCGCGACGCATTCGACACCGCCGGGGTGATCCCCGATCATCGGGACCCGTACGTGGCTTCCCCGTCGCCGGGGACCGGGATCGGGTGGAACCACGCGCTCGCGCGGATCCTCGACGTGCTCGGCCTCGTACGGGAGACCGACGCCGACGGGGACGGCGTGGTCGATCCCTCCGAGGACTGGAACGGGAACGGCACCTTCGACCCCGCGCCGATCGGCATCCCGGATCTCGGCCGGAAGGTCATCGAGAACCGGCCCCTTGGGGGGTACCGGTCGATCCGGGCCCTGCAGCAGGCGCTCGGAACCGCGGTGGACCTGTCGCCGTACCTGACGGTTGCCAGCTGGAGCGACGGGAAGGTCGTCCATCCGGTCGCCTACGACGAGGACGCCAACGAGAACGGCGCCCTGGATGCCGGGGAGGACACGAACGGGAACGGGGCCCTGGACCGGCAGCCGGCGCTGGGGGATCTCGGCGCGATGTCCGACGTGCTTCGCGCCCGTGCGGCGCTGGACCTCGAGGTGGGCGGCCGCCCCCCGGTGAACCTGAACACAGCCTCGCGGCCCGTCCTGGTGGCGCTCCTGCAGGATCTGCGGGGGGGCTCGTGGCAGGAGCCGATCAAGTCGCTGACGTACCGGATCACCCCGGCCGTCGCCGCGCGCGTCGCCGGGGCGGTGTGGGAGTTCCGCGAGGGGCGCGATTCGGGGGGGTGGTTCGCCGCGGCGGGGTTGACCCCGGGACAGTTCCGGACATGGGGAGAGTTCGGCGCGTTCTGCGACTCGCTCGCCCCCTGGGCGATCTCGGGGCTGAACGCGGGCGGGTCCCGGTCGACCTGGGGCGGGGGGAACCAGAGCGGCGCGGACCTCCTGAAGGCGAACTTCGACCCGAACACGGCGCTCAACAAGGGGATGCCGGACCAGTTGATGTGGCGGTGGATCGACAAGTCGGACCTGATCGCCGGTTCGACGGAGGGGAGCCTCGGGCCGACGGGGATGTTCCGGGTCACATCGCTCGGGCGCATCGCGGATCGCTTCGGCGCGGTGCGGGCGGAGCGCCAGGTGGAGGCGACGTCGGAGCTGTTCCGGATCGCGCGCCAGACGACGCAGGAGGATTTCGTGGGGGGGCGCACGCTCGCGGATGCTCCCCGTTACCTCTCCCTGGCGACGACCGGGGAGCCGACGACCGGCGCGGGGGCGTCCTGGCTGGGGGGCGGGACAGGGCTGGCCGCGGTGACGTACCCCTGCCCCATGACCGCGCTCCCCGGGCGCGCCGCCCGATTCGACGGATCGATCTCCCTGGCGACGCGGGAACTGGAACCGGTCCATCCCTTCGGCGGGCCGCTCCCCGTAACGTTCTGGCACCGATTCGACGATTCCTGGGACGCCGATGCGGGGGGCTCGCTTGGCCGCACCTCGACGTCGAGCGGTATGCTCGTCTCAGCCGACGCGAGGCTCGATGGGGACGTGACGCGCAGCACCTGGCCGGCCCCCCCAGGGGAGCCCAACACCCTGCTCCCCGACGGGGCGTATGTGCAATGGGGGCGCGCGCCGACGTACGCAGCCCCCTTGAACCTTCCCAACGGCGGGAGGCACGCGGTCGTCGGGTTCTGGATCAAGATCGCCGGGGAGGGGAACCATGGCCTCTCCGGGCTGTACGCGCGGATGGCGTTCGTGTGCAACCACCCTGTGCCGGGGGAGGGGACGCACAACATGATGATCGGCTATGTCCGGCCGTTCGGGGTGTTCGGGATCTGCGGCGAGACGGCCGCCAGGGCGTTGGACGACGAGATGGACGGCTTCCTCAACGAGGTCAGCAAAGGTCGGAAGTTCGACCTGGATCCCTACAACCGCATGCTCATGCCGGGGGCCAGATGGGAACTCGTCACCACCCACTGGGATCTTGACTCGGTCCCCGTGACGCCGGCGGAGAGCCTGGAGGTCTTCCTGTCCGGGAGCCGCGGCGACCCGGCCGCGTCCTACAACGCGGCCCGGGTCGGCACCGGCGGCGGGTATCCGGGCGACTTCCGGGACGTCGCGGCCTCCGCGGAGGACCTGGCGGTCTCCGGCGGCGTCTTCGCCCTCGGCGGGTCCTACACAGACCCACGCGGGCTCGGGGCGAACCACGTGATCGACGAGTTCGCGGTCTGCGATTTCGGGGCCGCCCCCGGACCGGCCCTGAACGCGGCGACGGCGTGGCATGCGGACCGGTACGTCGCGGGAAGGTACTACAAGGGGGACGACGGCAAGTTCCTCTCCACGGTGCTTGCGCCCGAGGGGGGGGGGGCCGAGGTGCGCCTTCTGGCTGCGCACTGGACCGGGCACCTGCCTGGGGACCGGCGGCAGGAGTTCGTGCTGGCCAACTCTGTCGGTGGCGGAGTCCCTGCCTCCGGCGCCCCGCGCGTCGTCGACGCTACGCTCCAGAACGCCGCGCTGGGGGTGGACCTTATGGAGGAGGACGGGACGACGCTGGTCCGGCCCCTGGCGCAGGGAGGGGCGATCTCCCTGCGCCGGTCGCGCTTCCGGTACCGGGTGACGTTCCGGTCCAACCTCGCGGATTCCATAAACCAGCCGGTCCTGGAGTCGCCGGTCTTCGACGACATCACGTTTCTCTACCAACTCGTCGGTAAGATTCGCATCGTTTCGTACGACGAGTGACCGGACAGATGACGGCCTCTACAATCCCGGAATGTCTCTCCGCGCCGTCTTCTTCGACGCCGGCTGGACGCTGATCCACGCCGATCCTCCGGTCGGGGAGATCTATGCGCGGGAGGCCGCGCGGCTGGGTGCCCGGGTGGAGCCTTCGCGCATGGAGGACGCGCTGGGGAAGGCCCGGCGGGACTACGCCGCGCGCGCCGCACGGGAGGGGTTGCCACTTCAGGTCTCCGACGCACAGGACCGCCAGATGTGGCGGCTTCTGACGCGCGCGGTTCATGCATCGCTTCCCGAGATGCGGCCTGTCGACGCCGAAGCATGGTTCGATCGGGTCCACGAGCCCTTCACGCGCGCGGAGGGGTGGCGCCTGTACCCCGATGCGCGGCGGGCGATCGACCTCTGCCGGGAGCGGGGTCTCGCCGTGGGGATCGTGTCGAACTGGAGCTCGCACCTCCTGGGGATCTGCGAGGGGATGGGGCTCGCCGCGCGGGTCGATTTCATCCTCGCCTCCGCCGTGGAGGGGCACGCCAAGCCTGACGGCCGGATCTTCGAGCGGGCCCTGCGCCGGGCGAGGGTCTCTCCCGCGGAGGCGCTGCACGTGGGCGACACGTACGAGGAGGATGTCGTCGGCGCCCGCGGGGCCGGACTCCGCGCCGTCTGGGTGGACCGGAAGGGGGCGCCTCCGCGCGACGGCGTCCCGACCGTCTCGTCCCTCGATGGGTTGCTTCCCCATATGGAGGGGGCATGACGGTCGCGTGGGAGGTTGGCGTCCTCTGGGGGGCCCTCGGTGCGGGCGGGGCCGCCGCGCTTGCGGCCCTCTATGGCCGGTACCGTGACCTGCCGGCGTTCCTCACGGGTGCGGTCGCGTGCGGAACGGGTCCCGGGGGGAGCGGTCTGAGCGTATGCGAAACGCTGTTCCGGACGCCGCGGGCGGCGCTCCTGGGGGTCCCGAACGCGCTCCTGGGGCTCCTCCTGTACGGTCTCCTCGCCGTCGGTCTTCTGCGGAATTGGCCGGCCTGGTTTCTCTGCCTGGCGGCGACCCCCGGTTTCGCCATGAGCGTCTTCCTGGGGGCGAGCCTGCTGCGGAGGAACCTGCGTTGCCGGATCTGCTGGGCGGGCCACATCGCCAACGCGCTTCTCTGGCTGACGCTCGGCTTCCAGATGCTCCATCCGGACGGTTAAATAAAGCGATGCCTACCGCCAGAATCCCGGGCCGGCTCCCCGCCGGCGTGCGTCCGACGAGGTACGACGTGTCGCTGCGGGTCGACCCGCGGCGGGAGCGGTTCGAGGGGACGGTCTCGATCGCGCTCGCCGTCGAGGTCCCCACCCGCACGATCTTCCTCCATGCCCTCGACATCGCCGCGAAGCGGGTCGTCCTGAAGGGGGCGGGCGGCCGGTCGATCCCGGGGACCCTCGCACGCGCGACCGCGCAGGGGAGCGAGCCGGACGAGGGGGAGGTCGAGATCTCCCTCTCCCAGGAGGCTTCGGCCGGCGCCGCGACGCTGGAGATCGCGTATGACGCCCCGTTCAACGGGCAGATGGCGGGGCTCTACCGGGTGAAGGACCGGGACGACTGGTACGCCTTCACCCAGTTCGAGGCGGCCGACGCGCGCCGCTGCTTCCCGTGCTTCGACGAGCCTTCGTTCAAGGTGCCGCTGCGCGCGACGGTCGCGGTTCCCGACGGGATGCTCGCCTTCTCGAACGGTCCGGAGGAGTCCCGTCAGACCCGCGACGGATGGACGACCTTCACGTTCCTGGAGACGCCACCCCTCCCGACGTACCTGGTGGCGTTCGTGGCCGGGGCGCTCGACGTCGTGCAGTACCGGGGCCGGTGCGCAACGCCCCTGCGGGCGCTCGCGGCGCGGGGGAAGGGGGAGCAGACGGAGCTTGCGCTCCGCTTCTCGGCGGAGCTGCTGGGGGTCCTCGAGGAGTATTTCGGGCGGCCGTACCCGTACGCCAAGCTCGACATCGCCGCGCTTCCGGAGTTCTCCTCGGGCGCGATGGAGAACGCGGGGCTCATCACTTTCCGGGAGGAGCTGCTGCTCGGGTACGAGAGGACGGCGACGCGCTCCCGCCTGCGGTCGATGGCGAACGTGATCGCGCACGAGATCTCGCACCAATGGTTCGGGAACCTCGTGACGATGCGCTGGTGGGACGACCTGTGGCTGAACGAGTCGTTCGCGACGTTCATGGCGACGATCGCGATGGTCGGCGCGACGCGCTGGACGAGCTATTGGACGCGCTTCGGCAC
>JACQRN010000133.1 GCA_016206515.1 Planctomycetota bacterium
ACCTGGACCTCGCCGTCGACGGGATCCTCTGGTCCGCCTTCTGGACCACCGGGCAGAGGAGCACGGCGGCGAGCCGGCTGGTCGTCCACCGGGAGGTCGAGGGGGCGCTCGTCGAGCGGCTCGTGGCGCGCGCCCGCGCGATGCGTCTCGGCGACGGCCTGGACGAGGCGACAGACGTGGGGCCCGTCGTGAACCGTTCGCAACTCGAGAACGTCGACCGGTACGTCCAGATCGGCAAGCAGGAGGGGGCGCGCCTCCTGTGCGGCGGCGAGATCGCGCGGGACGGGGCGCTGGCGAAGGGGTTCTTCTACCGCCCGACGATCTTCGGGGGGTGCAAACCGTCCATGCGGATCGCGCAGGAGGAGATCTTCGGCCCGGTGCTGTCGGTCCTGCCGGTCGGCTCGTTCGAGGAGGCGATCGATGTCGCCAACGGGACGGCGTACGGTCTGTCCGCCTCCCTCTACACGCGCGACGTGAACCGCGCGTTTTCCGCCATGCGGGACCTCGAGAACGGCCTCGTCTACGTCAACGCCGGAACGATCGGCTCGGAGGTCTCCACCCCGTTCGGAGGCATGAAGGCGACCGGCAACGGCCACCGCGAGGCCGGCCGCCAGGCGCTCGACACCTTCAGCGAGTGGAAGTCGTGCTTTATCGATTACAGCGGGAAGCTCCAGCGGGCGCAGATCGACACGAAAAATGGGGACTGACCTGTGACGTCGATCTGGCGGCGTTGGGTCTGTCCCCATTTTTCGTGCGTTCGATCCGGGCGAACCGCGGACTCCTTCTGGACGTTCCAGGGGTAGGGATGTCCGCGAAGGTCCCGTTTCCCCGCTGGTGCATCCGTGCCGCGCTCGCCGCGGCGCTGCTGCTCCCTTGCCTGCCGATCGCGCCGGCGCGCGCGGACGTCTATGTCGAGCCGGACGAGATCGACATCCAGGACGGTCTCGACCGCGTCCGGATGCTGCGTACCCGCGGCGACGAGCGCGCCGCCCTGCAGGAGCTGCTGAAGGTCGTCGACGCGTACCCGCAAGGGCTCTGCATCCCTCCCGGCGAGTCGCGATACGTTCCCCTGGTCGAGTACGTCCAGGCGTGCATCGCCGCGGCCCCGGAGGAGGCGAGGGGGTGGTACCGGTTGGCCGTGCGTGGCCCCTCCCGGCAGATCTTGGAGGAGGCGCGCGCGGGGACGGTCACGCCCGAGCGCCTGCGGTACGCCTCCGACGTCTACCGCTACAGCGAGGCGGGCGCCGCCCTCCTGGCGCTCTGGGCGGAACGGTGCTGGGAGCGCGGGTGGCTCGCGCAGGCCACGAAGGCGTGGGACGTGCTGGCGGCCCATCCGGAGGCGGCCGGGCCCGCGCGGAGCGCCGGTGCGTACCGCGCGCGGGTCGCCCGCGCCCTGGCGGGGAGCGGCCCGATGCCGGACGCCCCGCCGGAGGGGATCCGTGCCGGGTCCGAGCGGTTCGGCCCGGCGTCGATCGGCGGCCGGCTTCCCGCGCTGCCGGCGCCGCCTCCCGCCGACGGCGCGTGGTTGCGCCCCGGCGGTGGGGACGACGGGACGCGGCTGATGGAGGGGAGCGTCACCTTACTCAAGCCCGAGTACGAGTGGCGCTCGGGCGGGGGGCGGTCCGACGGAATCACGGGCCGAGCGGTCGGCCCGGGGCGCCGCCGCGCCATTCCCGTCGAGGGGGGGGGCTTCTTCTCGGCGTGGCAATCGATCGTCTCCGGCGGACAGGTCATCCTCTCCGGGCCGAGGGACCTGCAGGCGTACGACCTCGTGACCGGCAAGCTGGCGTGGGGCCATGCGCTCCCCGGGGTCCTCGGCGGCGAAATCCCCGGCGGATGGGTCCACGGCCTCGCCTCCGACGGCGAGCGCGTGGCGTACGTGGCCCGTCGGCCCGGCGCGCAGGCCCCGCGGTTCGGGACCTCGACGGGCGCGGGACGCCTCCTTCTGGTGCGTCCGGTCCGGAGGGCGCAGGAGGTGGGTGTCCGGTTCGAGAAGGATGCCGAGCTGCTGTGGGAGGCGCACCCCGGGGAGGCCGCGTCGAACGCCCACTCCTTCGAGGGGACCCCGATCGTCACGCCGGAGGCGGTCTACTGCGCGGCGTTCGAGGAGCAGGGGCGCGTGCTGGTCCATGCCTTCGCGACGTCCGACGGGCACCTCCTCTGGAGCCGGTTCATCTGCCAGGCGTATGTGCAGCCGGGGGTCCCCGGTGCGCAGCCGTCCCTCGCCTTGTCCGAGGGGGTTCTCTACGTCGTGACCCACCGCCGCGTCGTCGCGGCCGTGGACGCTCTCGACGGCTCCCCCCTCTGGATCTCGGTCTACGAGGCCGCGGAGGGGGAGACGGATGCCGCGACCGTCTCCTGCGCCTCCGGGCTCCTCGTGCGGGACGGCTGCCTCTACGCCGCGCCCGGGGACACGCGGGAGCTGCTGTGTCTCGATGCGGCGACCGGCCGGAAGTGCTGGGGGTGGGCCGAGCCCCCGGTGGCGAACGTCCCGCCGGGGACCCGCCTCCTCCTGGGGTGCGTGGAGGGGTTCCTGTACGTTCTGGTGGTCCCCGCTGCCGAGGGGGGGACGTTCCCGTCCGCCCGGATCTGCGTGATCGACCTCTCCCGGCCGGCGGATCGCGCCCCTTTCGTGCTCCTCCCGTCGGACGCCGGATCGTTGTCCGGTCGTCCCGCCCTGACGCGGGAGCGCCTCCTGATCCCGACGCGTGGGAAGGGGATCGTCTCGATCGACATCCGGATCGCCGGACGGATGCCGACTCTCAAACAGGTCGAATCCCCGGTCCTCGCCTGGCCCGCCGACGTCGGGTCGGTGGCGCTTGCCGACGGGGTCTCCATGCCGTTCCAGGGGGGCAACCTGACGGTCGTGCCCGGGTCGCTCCTGGTCGTGAACGACGGGGTCGTCCTCCTGTACCGGACGGTCGAGGATGTGGCGGCGCACCTGCGCGCCCAGATCGCGCTCGACCCGGCGCAGCCGGACCCGTACCTGCGCCTGGCGGCATACCTGCGCAGCCGGAAGGATCCGGAGGGGGCGCTGGCGGTCCTGCGCGAGGCGCTCTGTGCCGTCCCGGAGGAGGCGCGCGAGCCGGCGCGGGTCGATCTGGCCCTTGCGATCCACCGCAGGGGGTTGGAGAGGCGCGACGCGCTCGAGGCGCCCGGGGCGTTCCTTCCGCTCCTCGAGGAGGCGCTGTCGCTCCGTCCCGGCTCGTACGAGATCGGTTCGGATGTCGCCGCCGCCTACGAGGCGGCGGGGCGGATGCGCGACGCCTACTCGCTTCTGGAGGGGCTGCTCGACCGGCAAAGCTTGACGGAAGGGGCGCTCGCGCTCTCCAGCGAGCGGCGGCGCGCGGCCTGGGTTGTCGGGGACCGGCTCGCCGGCCTGTACGCCGCGTGTCCGGAGCGGGACCGGCGGGTGCTCCGCGAGGGGATGCTCCTGCGCACGCGCTCCTGGGGCTCGGATGGCGCGGTGGTCCCGGCCACCGGCCTGGCGGCCGTCCCGGTCCTCTGGTCGGACGCGGAGGCGCTGCGCGAGGCGGTGGGATTCCTGGAAGGGGACGGACGCTCCGCCGCGGCGCGCCACATCCTGTACGTCGCCGCCGCGCGCGGGAGCGACCGCACCGTCCGGGAGTGGGCATCGGAGAGGTTGCGCGCCGCGGATGCGCTTCCAGGCCTGCCCGCGCCGGTCGCGTGGAGCGCGGCGCGCCGCAGGCCGCCCCGCGTGGCATGGATGCTTCCCGTGGTGGAAGGGCGCGTCTCCCTGATGCCGGTTCTCGATGCGGGGTTCCGCGCGCCCGGCGATGCCGTGGCGCTGACCTCCGGGGAGGTCGTCCGCTCGACCTCCGCGGAGGCTCCGCGCCGTCTCGCCGGGCCGATCCCGTCCTATTGGGCGGTCCAGGGGTCCGGCGGGATCTGGAGGGGGATCCCCGGCGGGATGCGCCTTGGCGGGGCGGACGCCGGGGTCCTCTGGGAGAATGGGGCGGCCGCCGGCGAGGTGCGCCCCGCGCGGTTCGATCTTCCGGGATGGGTCGTGCGGGAGGACTCGCCCCCCGCGGTCTGGATGCCTGAGGTCGCCCTCGTCCCGGGGACCCTGTTCGCGATCGAGCCGACCGCGGGCCGCATGCGCGTTGTCGCCCTCGACGTGGCAGGCGGGGACTGGATCTGGGTGCAGGAGGGGATCCCGGGAGCGGCCGGGATCACGACGGCGGCCCCCGGGACCGTGTCCCCCGGGAGGCTGGTGGTCTGGTCCTCGGTCCCGGACAGGGTTTCGGTTCTCGATGCGCGGACCGGGACGGTCCTCGAGTCCTCGGGGCCGACAGACGGAAGCGGGTTCCGGAGCGGACCGGTCGCGTTCGACGGTGGAGCGCATGTCGTGGCGACCTCCTCGGGGCTCTGGCGCTTCGCCGCGGATCCGGCCGGGTGGGAGTGCCTGCACCGGTTCCCCGCCCCCCTGGCGACCGGGGAGACCTGCTCGCTCGCGCGGGATCCCGGCAACGGCGCCCTCTGGTGCGTGACGGCGGGGTGGGCGCTTCGCGTCCCGTGCGGACCGGACGGTCGCGTCCCCGCCGGGGAGGGGGGGCCGGAGCCGTGGAGGAAGGACTTGGCCGCGCTGAAACGCCTGGAGGGGGTCCGGATCGAGGGGGGGCGCCTGTTGCGCATCGGCGAGATCGACCATGGGGTGCGGTTCGAGGCGTTCGACCTGGGACGCGACCTCGCCACCGATTGGCGGATCGATTTCCCGCCGACCCAGTCGCTCCGCGGGGCGCTGCTCCTCCCCGGCGGGCTCCTCGTTGTCGAGAGCGGCCGCGACTGGTACCCGGGCGACGCCGGGAACTTCCTCGTCGGGTTCGAGCTGGCGGGGGGGCGGACCCTGTGGCGCCTCCCCCTCGACCCCTACCTGGGGCGCATCCGGGCGCTTGCCTACGTTGGCGGCCGGATCCTCGTGGAGGGGAACGGCGGGATCGTCTGCCTCGAACCGGCGGAGTAGTATTCTCCTCGCGAACCTTTGTTCCCTTCCGTCGGTTCCCATTCCCTGTAGGATGCGCGGAGGTCACCGGCGCCATGCGCCGGAAAGGAGAGCGGGATGGAAGGGACGCTGCAGACTCAGGATCTCGAATCGATCCGGAAGCTTCGCGAGGCGTACGACCGGATCCGCAAGGAACTCGGGAAGGTCATCGTCGGTCAGGAGAAGGTGATCGCGGAGCTCCTGATCGCCGTCTTCGCGCGCGGCCACTGCATCCTGGAGGGGGTCCCCGGGCTCGCCAAGACCCTGATGATCAGCTCCCTGGCGAAGTCGCTCTCCCTCTCCTTCCGGCGGATCCAGTTCACGCCCGACCTGATGCCCTCCGACATCACCGGCACGGAGGTGATCCAGGAGGACAAGAGCAGCGGCCAGCGTGACTTTAAATTTCTCAAGGGGCCGATCTTCGCCAACGTCATCCTCGCCGACGAGATCAACCGGACCCCGCCCAAGACCCAGGCGGCGCTG
>JACQRN010000143.1 GCA_016206515.1 Planctomycetota bacterium
CCAGCGCGCGGCCGAGCCCCGCGAGCGCCCCCCCCTCCGCCGCCTGCTCGAACCGTTTGGCGAACCCCCCCGCCCAGCACGCCAGATGCGACCGGACGAATTCCCTCTGGGCCCGGCGACAGGTCTCCACCTGTTCCGGGGTGCCCCGCTCGCGTGCGCGCGACTCCTTGCACGCGAGGAAGTGCAGAAACTCGCACTCCACCGCGAGGTGGTCGGGCCGTTCCGCCGCCGCGGGGGAAAGAACCACCCCGAAGGCGCGGTAGAACGCCGCGACGTCCGCGATCTTGTGCGCGAAGGAGGCCTCCGAGCGCGCGCCGTACTCCGCCTCGTAGGGGGTGCAGGGGCCGGCGACCGAATGCCCGAAGATCACCCCATGCTCGAAGACGGCGCGCTGCAGGGACGTCCGGCGCAGGCGCAGGGCGATCTCTTCGAGGATCCGCGCGGCCTCGCGGAACCCTTCCGGAACCTCCCCGACCGCTCCGAGAAGCGACCGGACCTGGGACGCACGACGCGCGACCCTCCCCCGCCAGCCGGGCGTGGGATAGGCGAGCGCCTCGACCAGGGCCGCATAGATCGCGGCGCGAAGGTCGGAGGGGCCGGGAGATATGTCCATCACACCGACCCTACATGCTGGGGAGGCCTCACGTGCACAGGCTCCTCCACCGTCGTCCGGAAGATCTCCCGGCCGTTCTTTCCGAAGGCGATGACCGTGTCGTTGTACATCTCGAAATGCTTCCCGTTGATCTCGCGCTCGTACACCTTCGGCCCCTCCTCGATCGCGTAGCGGAAGATGATCCGGTTCGACCGGCGGAACAGCTGCAGCACCGCCAGGAGCTCCCGGTCGGGGGCGGCGTACCGCTCGATCGCGGGTTCGACGCCGGGGCCGAACATCTGGGTGAGGTACGGTCGCGGGACCCAGCGTGGCGGGATGTAGAAGCCGTTCGGCTGCGTCCCGAACTGCGGATAGATCGGGAGCGCCACCTTCGCGACCTTCACCATGTAGTAGAGGGGGTTCTGCCGGTCCTCCTTCCAGGAGCCGTCCTCGTTGAGGTCGACGAGCCCCTGCATGCGGATCTGCCCGATGCAGGCGGACATGCAGCGGGTTTCCAGCGGGATCCCGCGCGCCTCGGGGTCGTTCCCCTCGACGCGTGGGTAGCACGCGATGCACTTCTCGGAGACGCGCGTCGTGGGCCGGTACATCGCCTTCTTGTAGGGGCACGCCGCGACGCACTTGCGGTAGCCGCGGCACCGCTTCTGGTCGATCAGGACGATCCCGTCCTCGGGGCGCTTGTAGATCGCCTGCCGCGGGCAGGCGGCCAGGCACGCGGGGTACGAGCAGTGGTTGCAGATCCGGGCGAGATAGAAGAACCACGTCGAGTGTGCCGTACCGGAGATCCCCTCGCGGTCCAGCTCGAACCGGGCCCCCCGCTTCGCGCCGCCGGGGGTGTCTTCGTAGATGTTCGGGGCCTGCCATTCCTTGTCGGTCGGCAGGTACCCGAGGACGCGCTTCGCCTCGTCGGTCGATACCGGGGACTGCGCCGCCTCGAAGACGGTCTTCCCCTGGAATGTGCCGTAGGGGGAAGCCTCGCCTCCCGGCGTCCCGTTCCACTTCTGGCCGCCTGGGTTCGCCTCCTCGAGCTTCTGCAGGAGCTTCATGTCCCATCCGTGGGGGTAGCCGCCGTACGGCTTCGTCTCGACGTTCGCCCACCACATCGCCTCCTGACCCAGGGAGAACGTCCAGGTCGACTTGCACGCCATCGTGCAGGTCTGGCACCCGATACAGCGGTTCGTGTTGAAGACGAAGGCAAACTGCCGCCGCGGATGCTTCTCCGCGTACGGGTACGACATGTCGCGGCCGATCTGCCAGTTACGCACTCTGGGCATGGGCCCCCTTCCGGCCTTCGCCTTCGACTTCGCTTTCAGAAAAGAAAAAGGCGAGCCGCGCGATCCGATCCGTCACGAACCGCTCCCCCTTGGCGAGCCAGACCCGGTGCGCCGCCGCGTAGAACGGGGTGCGGAACAGCTTCAGGACCTTCGCGCGACTCCACCCCATCCGCGCGAACTCCTCGATGAAGCAGTCGGTCATCTCCGTCAGCTCCGCGTCGGAGGCGGCGGGGAGCTCGACGCCGACCAGTTCCATCGGGTCCGCGGGATCGGCTTCGTCCTTCGGCATCGGCCCCCTCCTACTCCCGCCCCGTCAG
>JACQRN010000137.1 GCA_016206515.1 Planctomycetota bacterium
CTCTACGCCTCCAGATCCCACGGGATCGCGTAGTCGCGGTCCGTGAGGGGATAGACCCGCTCGGTCGGGGCGATCACGAGCCCGGGGCCGATCCTCTGGCGCGGGTACGCCTCCCGGAAGGCGCGGATCCCGCGCGCGTCGGCGCCCGAGGGGTGGGCGGCCGCCTTCACCTCGATCGGGCAGAGGATCCCGTCCCGCTCCAGGACGAGGTCCACCTCGCTGCCGCTGAACGCCCGCCAGTGGTAGAGGTTCGGGCGCGGGGAGAGGACGGAGAGTTGTTTGCGGATCTCGGAGGCGACCGCGGTCTCGAAGAGGCTTCCGAGGAGCGGATGGGATCCCAGGGCAAGCGGGGTCGAAATCACCTGCGCCGCGCACGCTAGCCCCGTGTCCGCCAGATGCCCCTTGGGTCTCCCCGTGGCGCGGCGGGCGGCGCTCGTGTGGTAGGCCGGCACCTCGAACCATTGGAACGTCCCTTTCAGGACATCGAGCCACCGGCGCGACGTCTGGGGGGTCACGCCCAGTTCCCGTCCCAGGTGGCTGAAGTTGATCTCCTGCGCGGTCAGCGCGGCGACGAGCCGCACGAAGCGGCCGAAAAGCTGGAGGTCGGAGACGTCTGCCAGCAGCCGGACATCCCTCTCGACGTAGGTCCGAATGTACCCCGCGTGAAAGTCGGGGACGGTGCGCAGGGGGAGGCGTTGCGCCTCGGGAAGCCAGCCGCGCCAGATCTGCTCGTAGAGTGAGCGGGGCAGGGGCCGCCGCCGGTGGGGCTTGCCGAGGAAGAGTGTGGGGTCATCGAGGAACCGCTCCAGCCAGGCCCGGGGATGAGCGGCGCGAGCGACTTCCGCCACGCAGAACCCCTCCAGGTCCAGGAACACGGCGCGGCCGGCCAGGCTTTCGGTCAGGGAGCGCAGAACGCCCCACTGCTGGGATCCGGTCAAGACGTACTGGCCTGGTTTGCGGTCCCGGTCGATCCTACGCTTGAGTGCGGCGACCACCTCGGGGGCATACTGGATCTCGTCGAGGATGAGCGGCGGGGAGCGGTGATCGAGGAACAGGTCGGGATCGCGCCGGGCGTTCTCGACGTCCTGGACCGGATCGAAAACGACGCAGTCGGCCCGCTCGCCGAACACCTTTCTCACGAGGGTGCTCTTCCCCACCTGCCGCGCCCCGGCGACCACGACGACCGGAAAGGTCCGGAAGAGATCCTTCAGCCGCGCGGTCTGCAGGCGGGGGACGTACATGGCAGTACTATTAGTGATGCTGTCATCAATTATCAAGGTATGTATCGACTCGCTCGCGCAGGGGGTCCGTGTGTCATCCTTCGAACGAACTTCAAGGAACGCTGTAGCCTCCCATCCAAATCCTGTGGACAATGCCCCCTGCTGGCGCCGCGCGGGGTCTCCGCGCCGCCGGCACGTCCCAGGGAGGGGGCGCCCCATGCTCGTCCTGAGCCGAGGTGTGGACGAGGCGATCGTGATCGGGGATGACATCGTCGTCCGGGTCGTCGCGATCAAGGGGGACAAGGTGCGCATTGGGGTCGAGGCGCCGAAGGGGATCGCGATCCACCGCCAGGAGATCTACGAGGCGATCCAGAAGGAGAACCGCGAGGCGGCGGACCGCGCGCGGCAGGAATCGGTCGAGAAACTGCGGGGGCTCATTCCACACCCCCCGCAGACAGGGGGGGGGACGGGCCCCGCTGGCTGTCCATCATAATTCGCAAGTCTTTTGTATGGAATAAGTTATATCGTTAACCCTCTCAACTTTTCATCCACCGCAACTTGAGTGAAAAGCTCGAGTTCCCGATCACCCCTTGATGTAAAGAAACAGGGTGCCGCCGCCGATGTTGGGGAGAGATGGGTGAGAAAGCGGCCGTACCCGGAAAGGAACTAAACGTAACTATATAGGTTGCGGCAGGTTGCGGGGCATGGAGGCCCCGGGGCGGCTCGGACGGCCGTCTGGAGAACTCAAGGAGGAGGAGAAGACCGATGACCAGGATCAACACCAACATCTCGGCGCTGAACGCGCTAAGGAACCTGAACACGAGTAACACGGGGCTTTCCCGCTCGTTGGAAAGGCTCTCGTCGGGGACAAGGATCACCCGCGCGGCGGACGACCCGGCGGGGCTGACCATTTCCGAGCAGTTGCGCTCGCAGCTGGCGGCGCTGCGCTCGGCGGTCAAGAACTCCCAGAGGGCGGGGAACCTCGTGCGGACGGCCGAGGGGGCGCTCAACGAGGTGAACTCGCTCCTGGTGAACATCAAGGAACTCGTCCTGGAGGCCGCCAACAACGGCGCGCTCTCCCAGGATGAGGTGGATGCCAACCAGGCGCAGGTGAACTCCGCGGTCGAGTCGATCAACCGGATCGCCAACACGACGAAGTTCGCCGGGAAGTTCCTCCTCAACGGGGTCACGGACTACGTGGTCAGCGGGGTGGCGGCGTCGATCGACGAACTGACGATTTTCGGGGCGAACGTCCCGGCGGGGCAGACGTCCCTGGCGGTGAACCTGCGCGTCACGGCGGCGGCCGAGCGGGCCCTCGTCCAGAAGGACAACATCGCCGGCACCAGCGCCGGCTCGGCGATCTCCCTGCAGATCACGGGGAACAAGGGGACGGAAGTCGTCGTCCTGGGCGCCTCGCTCGCCCTCTCCGCGATGGTCGCGGCGATCAACAACGTGAAGGACTCCACCGGGGTCAGCGCGGTACGGTCGACCGACATCATCAACAGCGGCATCTCCTTCGTCTCCCTGAACTTCGGGGAGGACCAGTTCGTCCAGATCCACGACCTCGATGCGGACGACAACGGGACGCGGTGGCTCAACAACCAGCGCGACACCGGCGTCGACGTGACGGCGTTCGTCAACGGGGCATCCGCCTCCACGCGGGGCCTCGTGGTCGATTTCTCCTCGAAGTCCCTGCGGCTCCAGGCGGTCCTGGACGCGAACTTCGACAACGGCGCCACGACGGCCGCCCCGCGGTCCGACCGCTTCGACATCAAGAGCGGCGGCCTGAAGTTCCAGCTCGGGGACACCACGGTCGCCAACGAGAAGGAGTTCCTCGGGTTCCAGCAGATGAACCCGCTGAAGCTCGGGAAGGGGGGCGTCGGCTTCCTCAACCAGATCACGACCGGGCAGTCGTACGACCTGACCGCGAATCCGGACAAGGCGTCCGAGATCGTCGACGAGGCGATCAAGGACGTGACCAACCAGCGGTCCCGGCTCGGCGCCTTCGAGAAGAACACGATCGACACGAACATCAACTCCCTGGGCGTGGCGATCGAGAACCTGTCGGCGGCCGAAAGCCGGATCCGCGACACCGACTTCGCCACCGAGACGGCGGAATTCACACGGCTGCAGATCCTGGTCCAGGCGGGAACCGCGATCCTGGCGCAGGCGAACCTGACGCCGCAGTCGGTGCTCCAGCTGCTCGGCTAACCGAGGCGGCTCGCCGCGAGCGGCTCGCAGTATGAGAGGGGACCCCCCTCCACCCGTCGGGGTGGAGGGGGGGAGTACCCCCCGGGATCTTTCCGGAACCCTGGTAGCGCGGGCTTTATGCCCGCCGGGGCGGGGGTGAACCCCGCCCTACCTCCTCACACATGGAAGCTCCATAAACCTCTAAAGAACTTCAACCGAACGGTCCGATTGGACTGATGGAGGGGCTGTGCCATCGGTCGACGGACTGGTCTCGGGACTCGACACGGCCAGCATCATCCGGCAGCTGATCTCGATCGAGCAGCGCCCCGTCCGCCTGCTGCAGCAGAAGTCCGCGAAGATCAAGAACATCCAGGCGGCGTTCACCAACATGGCCGCGCGCCTGAACACCCTCAAGGCGGACGCCCAGACGTTGGGCAAGGCCTCCACGTTCGACCGCAAGTCGGTCTCCTCCTCGAACCCGACGGCGCTCACCGCCGTGGCGGGGGAGGGGGCCCCCTCCGGGGCGTTCTCCTTCGTCGTGGGGCAACTGGCGACCGCCGATCAGGTCGTCTCGAAGGGGTTCGCGGACGCCAAAACGACCGCCGTGGGGGCCGGATCGTTCACGATCGAGATCGGTGACGGGCACCTGGACCACAAGACCCCCCTGTCGTTCCTCAACGCGCAGAAGGGGGTCGACCACGGGAAGATCAAGCTCACCGACCGCGTCGGGAACGTCTCGATCATCGATCTCTCGACGGCCGTCACGGTCCAGGACGTGATCGACCGGATCAACTCGAACACGACGACCAACGTCACCGCGTCGGTCTCCGGGGATTCCCTGAAGCTCACCGACAACAACGCCGCCCCGACCCAGAACCTGCGTGTCGACGAGGTCGGGAGCAACACGACCGCCACGGACCTCGGGATCAAGACGAGCGTCGCCGCCAGCACGCTGACCGGCAGCGACGTGAACAACATCGCCTTCACGACGTCGCTCGACGAGCTGAACGACCGCAACGGGGTGCGCCTCGGGACCGGGACCGATTTCACGATCAACATCGGCGGAGGGCCGGTCAACGTCGACCTGGGCTCCGCCAAGACCCTTGCGGATGTCCGCACCGCGATCCAGGCGGCGATCCCGACGATGACGGTGACGATCTCGAACTCGGCCAACGCGCTCGTCCTGACCGATTCCGGCGCCGGCCCGATCACGGTCACCGACGTCAACGGCTCCGCGGCGGACCTCGGGATCAACAAGGCGGCCGCAGGGGCGGTGCTCACCGGCGACCCGGTCATTGCCAGCCTCAACACGGTGCTCCTGAAGTCGCTCAACGGCGGGAGCGGCGTGACGACGGGGGCGGGGACCGACTTCACGATCACGCTCTCCGACGGGTCGGGGCCGATCGCCGTCGACCTGGGGAGCGCCACGACCGCGCAGGGGGCGATCGACGCGATCCTGGCGGCGGTCACGCCGACCGACGCGAACTTCGTCGCGCGCGTCAGCGACGCGGGGAACTCCCTCTACCTGAAGGACAGCAAGGGCGGGACCGGAAACCTGACCGTCACCGACGTCACCGGCGCCGCCGCGTCCCTGAAGATCAGCGGCGCGGGGAGCGGTGCCGAGAAGCTCGGCACCGATATCGACCGGCAGTACATCGGACGGGCCGTAAAGTTCTCGCGCTTGAACGGAGGCGAGGGGGTGTTCGCCGGGAAGATGCGGATCACCGACCGGGTGGGCCGCGCCTTCACGGTCGACCTGAGCGACAACGTCGCGACCGGGAACATCGCCGAGGCGATCACGGACATCAACGGGGCCGCCTCGGCCGCCTCAAGCGACCTGACGGCGGCGGTCAACAGCACCGGGGACGGCCTGATCCTGACCTCCCCGACCGGGAGCGGGACGCTCAAGGTCGAGGAGGTGGACGGGGGGACGACCGCCCGCGACCTCGGGCTTCTCGGGTCGAGCACCACGAGCACGCTCAACGGGACGTTCGAGATCACCGTGACGGTCGGCTCCACGGACACCCTCGAAAAGGTCCGCGACACGATCAACAACCTCAACAAGGACGTCACCGCCTCGATCGTCAACGATGGCTCGGGGACCGCCCCGTACCGCCTGAATCTCATCAGCAAGAAGACGGGGACCGCGGGCAGGATGCTGGTGCATCCCGGGACGACCGCGTTCACCTTCGCCAACACCGTCAAGAGCCGCGATGCGGCGCTCCTGGTCGGCGCCTCCGACGACGCGAGCGACCCGCTGCTGATCGTCTCCTCCAAGAATACGATCGAGGACGTCGTCAACGACGTGGACCTCTCCCTTTTGGCGACCGGCTCCGCGACGGTGACGATCGGGCGAGACAAGGGGGCGGTCGCGGACGAGGTGAACGACTTCGTGGTGAACTTCAACAGCTTCATGAGCTTCCTCAAGGAGCAGACCTCCTTCGACGCGGAAAAGCTGGAGGCGGGGGTCCTCCTGGGGCAGTCCGCCGCGCGCACGGTGGAGAACACCCTCTACCGGAAGCTCCTGACGCGGATCCCCGAGCTCCCCAGCGGCCTCAACCGGCTCCAGCAGGCGGGGATCGGGACCGACGACAAGGGGCAGATGACGTTCGACCGGGACAAGTTCCTGGCGAAGTTCGACGACGACTTCACCGGGCTGCGGAAGCTCTTCGTGCACGGTGCCGATATCCAGAACAACACCGACCTGTCTACGCTCAACGACGGGGCGGGGGTGCGCCTCTCTTCGGGAGCGGATTTCCGGGTCACGCAGCGCAACGGCGCCACGTTCACGGTGGACCTCTCCCAGGAGAAGTCGATCCTGGGGGTGATCACGGCGATCAACAACGCGACGGGGAACACGTCGGTCACCGCCTCGGTCCAGGGGGACGGGACCGGCCTGCAACTGGTCGACACGAGCGTCGGGACGGGGGATCTTAAGGTCCTGTCCCTGGGGAGCAGCAACGCCGCAGCGGACCTCGGGATTCTCAAGACGGTCGGCAACGTCTCCGGCTCCACCTCGACGACCCTGGAGGGGGCCCAGTTGAACTTCGCCGGGGTGTTCCGGCAGGTGTCGCGGCAGCTCGACCTCTACACCCGCTCCGGCGACGGGATCCTGACGACCTCGAACGAGCAGTTCACCCAGGAACTGGAGGACATCGAGGGGCAGATCGAGAGTCTCAACGAACGGATCGCGCAGGAGGAGGAGCGCCTGACGCGGAAGTTCGTCGATCTGGAGGTGGCGTTGGGCCAGTCGCAGAACATGGCGACGTTCCTGTCGCAGCAGTTGTCGGCGCTGGGCGCGATGCGCAAGAGCTGACCGGCCATGCCGGGGGAAGGGCGGTGAGGTGAGATGAAGAGGCAGCCGAAGGGGAGATCCTACCTGGAGTCCGATATCCGCAGCGCCTCGCCGCCGCGCCTCCTCCTGATGCTCTACGAGGGGGCGATCCGTTTCTGCCGACAGGGGATCGAGGCGCAGTCGCGCGGCGACCGCGACGCGAAGCACACCGCCTTCTGCCGCGCGCAGGACATCCTGATGGAGCTCCTGGGCGCCCTCGACAAGAGCGTCGCGCCGGAGCTGTCCGGGCGCCTCTCCGCGCTCTACGTCTACCTGCATAAGCGGCTCATCGAGGGGAACATCAAGGAACAGCCAGGGGCGGCCGAGGAGGTGATCCGCCACCTGGAAGTCCTTCTGGGCGCATGGCGCGAGGCGTGCTTGGCCCTGGACGACGAGCCCGGGCGGAGCCGCACGGGACAGGAGCCGGTCGGGGTGGAGGTGCGCGGGTAGGCGAGGTCCCGGGGTAGGGCGGGCTTCATGCCCGCCCGGGTGACGGAGGC
>JACQRN010000134.1 GCA_016206515.1 Planctomycetota bacterium
CCTTGCAGGCGGTGGGCCTCCACGGAGACCGGCTGGCGATCAAGCCGGTGCAGAACGGGTTCTTAAGGAACGCCACGGCCGACGATACGGCGGGGCCGCCGGTCCTGTACAACAACGCGGCGTTCTACGACGGGGCGCAGTACTGGCGCTTCGACGCGTCGGCGATCATCACGGGCGACAAGCTCACGGAGGGCAAGACCTACGTCCTGACGCCCGTGGCGAAGGACCAGCCCGGCAACCAGACGGGCCAGTCGGGCCCCGGGGACTCGGACCCGGACGGCGGGACGCCGGTGGCGTTCACATGGGACAAGACGCCGCCGGCGACGGCGGTGGCCAGCCACGCCAACGGCTCCAAGATCGGCCCTGCGCAGGCCTGGTTCTGCGCGACGTCGGCGGACGCGGTGGCCGGCGTGAACCGGGTGGAGTACGCGATCCAGCGGATCTCCGACGGCCAATGGTGGAACGGTGGCGCGGACGCGAGCCAGCCGTCGGCGTGGGGCGCGGAGCCGGGGGACCGGCCGGACGCCGCCTTCAACGGTCCGAACTGCCCGGCGAACCAGTACGCCTTCCAGGGTCCGGCGTTCCCGGGGCTGCACGGGCTGCAGTACCGGATCATCTTCCGTGGCTGCGACGCGGCGGGGGGCACGGCGAACACCGACTGCGACGCCTCCGCCAAGGACGCTAACTACAACGGGATGGCGGGCTACGCGCTGGCTGAGGGCGTGGAGTTCAGCACGGTGACGGTGGACGCGCAGTCGCCGACGTCGTCGGTGTCGAGCCCGGCGGACGGGACGGACCAGAAGCTCGTGACGCTCTTGAGCGGCGCGGCGAGCGACGCGGCGACGGGGAACTCGGGGCTGGGCTCGGTGAAGGTGCAGATCTCGTCGAAGACCGGGTTGGGCAACGCGTGCGACGGGAGCCAGGGGACGCCGGTGGACGGGACGTGCAAGTACTGGGACGGGTCGGTGTGGATCGACCCGGCGGGCGGGGCTCCGCCGGCGGCGTCGTTCTTGGCGACGGACCCGCCCGGCAACGCGGTGAACTGGACCTACACGGTGGGCGGGGGCCTGGCGTTCATGAACGACCGGACGTTCCGGGTGGTGGCGCGGGCGGCGGACACCAAGGGCAACGAGGCCAACGGGACGCCGATGACGTTCTACTTCGACACGGCGGCGCCGGCGGCGAGCGTGGCGTCGGTGCCGGCGGGTGCCTACCGGCGGAGCCTGACGAGCGCGGCGGGGATATCGTGCACGAAGTGCGTGGTGGGGGAGGCGTCGGACACGGGGTCGGGCTCGATCGCGTCGGGAGCGGGCGGCGGCACGCAGCTCGCGTTCTACTCGGCGAGCACGACGAAGTACTGGAAGCCGGCCGACGGCGACTTCACCTCGACGCCGCTGGTGTGGCTCAACAGCAACTACAACGGGGTGCAGTACTGGAGCTACGACGCGACGGCGATCGTCGACGCGGCCAAGCTCGTGGAGGGGAACTCGTACCAGTTGACGCCGATCTCGCAGGACCGCGCGGGGAACCGGACGGGGCAGGCTAGCCCGAGCGAGTCGGCCAACGCCCCCGGCGGCGCGACGGTGACGTTCACGTGGGACCAGACGCCGCCGGTGACGGCGGTGGTCAGCCAGGGGCACAACACGACGATCGGGGCGGGGCGGACGTGGTTCTGCGCGATGTCGGCGGACGCGCTGCAAGGGGCGGCGGGCGTGGACCGGGTGGAGTACGCGATCCAGAAGGTGACGGGCGGCGACTACTGGCAGGACTGGTCGGGGCATGCCGAGCCGGACGCGAGCCAGGCGTCGGCGTGGGCGGCGGGCGAGCCCGACGGCGGGAACTGGCCGGATACGGCCTACAACGGGCCGAACTGCCCGGCGAACCAGTACGCGTTCCAGGGGCCGACGTTCCCGGGGCTGCACGGGCAGCAGTTCCGGGTGATCTTCCGCGGCTGCGACAAGGCGGGCAACACGGCCAACACGAACTGCGCGGCGGCGGCGAAGGACGTCAACTACAACGGGATGACGGGGTTCCCGCTGGCCGACGGGCAGGAGCGGATCACGGTGACGGTGGACGCGCAGACGCCGACGTCGTCGGTGTCGAGCCCGGCGGACACGTCGTTCAAGAACGCGCCGCCGGTGGTGACGGGCGCGGCGAGCGACGCGGCGTCGGGGAACTCGGGGCTGAGCGCGGTGACGCTGCTCATCGCCTACCGGACGGACGCCGGGACGCTGTCGGAGTGCGACGCGAGCCCGGTGGACGCGAACTGCCGGTACTGGACGGGCGCGTGGACGGGCCCGTCGGGGGTGAACCTGCCGGCGGGGGCGTGGCGGCCGAGCGACGCGCCGGGCAACGCGA
>JACQRN010000003.1 GCA_016206515.1 Planctomycetota bacterium
ACCCGCGAAGTCCGTCCGGTCTTCGAGTTCCGCACCGACGGCTCCGTCCAGGCCGCGGGACCCTACATCGACCAGATCGAGATCCTCGACAAGGCCACGGGGCAGTAGGCCGCGAGCGGCGGCTTCTACAACACCCTCTCCTGCGCCTCGACGGACGTGAGAGCGGCCATGCTCACGATCTCCGAGACCGACGACGCGTCGCTCAGGATGTTCACCGGCTTCGCCATCCCCATCAGGATCGGGCCGATCGCGGAGGCCCCCGCCACGCGGTGGATCAGCTTGTAGGCGATATTCCCCGCGTTGAGGTCCGGGAAGATCAGGATGTTGGCGTCCCCGAGGACGCGGGAGAACGGGAATAGCGACTGCGCGTGATCGGGCGAGACGGCCGTATCGATCTGCATCTCGCCATCGCACGTCAGGCCCGGGTCGAGCCGGCGCGTGATCTCCATCGCCTCCCGCGACTTCCCGGTGAGCGGGTGGCGCGTGCTCCCGAAGTTCGAGAACGACAGGAACGCGACGCGGGGCTCGATCTCGAAGAACTGCGCGACCCCGGCGGCGGCCAGGGCGATCTCCGCCATCTGCTGGGCGGTCGGCTCGATGTTCACGGTCGTGTCCGCGAAGAGGAACGTCCGTTGCTCCAGGGCGAGGATGTACAGCCCCGCGACGACGCGCCGGCCCGGGGCGAGGCCGATCACCTGAAGGGCTGGCCGGATCGTGTCGGCGTACGAGCGCGTGATCCCGGACAGCACCCCGTCGGCGTCCCCCCGCTGGACCATCATGGCGCCGAAGTAGTTCGGCATCCGGATGCGCCGCAGGCACTCCGCGCGGGTGAACCCCTTTCGCTCGCGCTGGCGGTACAACTCGTCCGTGTAGGCGCCCAGGCGCCCGTCGGCGCGCGGGTCGATCATCGCGACGTCCCCGAGGTCGAGCCCCATGTCCCGGATCTTCGCCTGCAGCCCCGCCGGGTCCCCCAGCAGGATCGGCTTGGCGAGCCCCTCGTCGACGATCTCCTGGCACGCCTTGAGGATCGATTCGTTCTCCCCCTCCGGGAAGACGATCCGCTTCGGGGCGCCCCTCGCCTTCGTGAGGATGGTGCGGAACACCTCCTGCGACCGGTCGAGGCGGGCCGCCAGGGAGAGCCGGTACGCCGGCATGTCCTGGATCGGCAGGCGGGCCACGCCGGACTCGATCGCCGCATGGGCGACCGCCGGCGCCACCCACGACATCACGCGGGCGTCGAACGGCTTCGGGATGATGTACTCGGGGCCGAACCGAAGTTCGGCCATGCCGTACGCCTTGGCGACGACCGGCGGGACCGGCTCGCGGGCCAGGGCCGCCAGGGCCCGCGACGCGGCCTTCTCCATCTGGCGGGAGATCCTCCGCGCGCGGACGTCCAGCGCGCCGCGGAAGACGAACGGGTATCCGAGCACGTTGTTCACCTGGTTCGGGAAGTCGGACCGCCCCGTCGCGACGATGGCGTCCGGCCGCGCCTGGCGGGCCTCCTCGTAGCCGATCTCGGGGATGGGGTTGGCCAGCGCGAAGATCAAGGGCTTCGGGGCCATCGCAGAGAGCATCGGCGCCTCGACGGCGTTGGCGACCGAGACCCCCACGAAGACGTCGGCCCCCTTCAGCGCCTGCGCCAGCGTCCGGTGCGGGGTCTTCCGGACGTACGCCTCCTTGTAGCGGTTCATCCCCGACCTCCGCCCCTCGTGCAGGACCCCCTTCGAGTCGCACATCAGGATCCGCTTGGGGTCGGCGCCGAGGTCCACGAACAGGTTGGCGCAGGCGATCGCGGCCGCCCCCGCCCCGTTGACGACGATGTTCACCTCCCCGATCCCTTTGCCGACCAGCTCGAGCCCGTTGATCAGGGCCGCGGACGTGATGATCGCGGTCCCGTGCTGGTCGTCGTGGAAGACCGGGATGTCGAGGGTCTCGGTCAGCCGGCGCTCGATCTCGAAGCACTCGGGGGCGCGGATGTCCTCCAGGTTGATCCCGCCGAAGGTCGGCGAGATCAGCTGAACGGTCCGGACGAACTCGTCGACGTCGAGGGTGTTGACCTCGATGTCGAACACGTCGATGTCGGCGAAGCGCTTGAACAGGACCGCCTTCCCCTCGAAGACCGGCTTGCCGGAGAGCGCGCCGATGTTCCCGAGCCCCAGGACGGCGGTGCCGTTCGAGATGACCGCGACCAGGTTCCCCTTGATCGTGTAGCGGTAGGCGTCGTCGGGGTTCTTCTGGATCGCCAGGCACGGTTCCGCGACGCCGGGCGTGTACGCCAGCGACAGGTCCCTCTGCGTGAGGCACGGCTTCGTGGGTCGGACCTCGATCTTTCCCCTGCGCCCGTTCTCGTGGTAATCCAGGGCATCCTGTGGCCGGATCATCGCTAGGTCCCCCCCTCCCCACCCCCCGCCAGGCGTTCCGTGGAGATCTTCTCGATCTCCCCCGCCAGGCGGTCCGACTCCCGTTCCATGTCGGCGCACCGCTCGGCCGCCTCCCGGAACAGGTCTTCCTTCCCCTTCAGATTGATCCGCACATTCCTGGCGGCGCCCCGGACGGACGTCCGTGCGAGGAGCGCCCCGACCGCCGCGTCGCTGACGGCATGGACCGGGCCGTGCCGCGCGACCTCGACGAGCGCGCGCAGGACGCCCTGTCCGGCGTCCATCACATCGAGGGGGACGTCGATCGCCTGGCGCAGCGCCACGTCGATTGCGTGGCGGCGCTGCGCCTTCTCCTCCGGGCTCCCCTTCGGCAGGCGCATCGCACGGACGTACCCTTCATACGCCGCGGCATCCCGGTCGACCAGGGTCTGCAGGCGAGCGCGGAGCGAGGCGAGGTCGGAAGCGGAACTCCCGAGCGGTTCGGCGGCGCCTTTCGCTTCGGCAAGGCGGCAGACCATCTCGCCGAGCGCCGCCCCCAGCGCTCCCGCCAGGGCGGAGGCGCTCCCGCCCCCGGGGGTCGGAGCGGGCGAGGCGACCGCCGCGAGGAAACGCCCCACCCCCCACGCCGGCTGGGGGTCGTCGGAGCCCCCCCCCAGCCCCTGGGACTCGAGTTGCCGCTCCAGGATCTGCCCGTCCCGGAAATCGCGGGGGGAGAGCAGGTCGATCGCCGAGCGGACGAGCGCCTCCCGGGGGATGAGGCCGACCACCTCCGACTCCAGGATCTGCGCCCCGGCCTCGCGCGCCTTCTCCTCCACGGCGCGATACGCCCGGCCGGGGGAGGTGCGCTCGTAATCGACGAGGTTCATGGAGACCTGCGCGAGGTTCCTCTGCGCGATCCGGAATCCGGCCGCCTTTACGGCGGGGAGCCCCCCTCCCTTCTCCCGGATCCCGGAGGCGATCCGCTTCGCCAGGGGGAGGTCGTCCGTCTTGAGATTGACGTTGAAGGCGATCAGGGGGCCGCGCACGCCGATCGCGGTGGCTCCCGCGGTCGGATGGATCCGATGCGGGCCGAAATCGGGCTCCACGGCGCTTTCGGAGCCGAGGCGCTCGCGCAGCCCCTCGAACTCCCCCTTGCGGATGTCGGCGAGATTCCGCCGGTCCGGCCGCAGCGCGGCGTCCTCGTAGAGGAAGACCGGGATCCCCAGTTCCTCCCCCACCCGGCGAGCGAGCGCGCGGGCGAGTTCCACGCACTCCGGGCGGGTGATCCCCCGCACCGGAACGAGCGGACAGACGTCGGTCGCCCCCATCCGGGGGTGTTCCCCCTTGTGGGCGTTCAGGTCGATCAGGTCGCGCGCCTTGGCGATCGCCCGGAATGCGGCCTCGACGACGGCCCGCGGCGGGCCGGCAAACGTCACGACGGCCCGGTGGTGGTCGGCGTCCATCTCCGACCCCAGGAGCGCGACGTCCCCCCCCTCCAGGATCGCCCGCACGATCTGTCCGAGGCGCGCGGCGTCGCGCCCCTCGCTGAAGTTAGGCACGCACTGGACGACGGCGGACAAGGCGTGGATTATAGGAGCAAGTCCATGGACCGGCGAGCCAGCGGCGTCCTGCTGCATCCGACATCGCTGCCTGGACCGGGGCCCTGCGGCGACCTCGGCCCGGCCGCCTGCCGTTTCGCACAGAGTCTCGGCGCCTCCGCCCAATCCTGGTGGCAGGTCCTGCCGACGGTGCCGCCCGGGGCGGGGAACTCCCCCTACCACGCCCCCTCCACCTTCGCGGGAAGCCCGCTGCTCGTCAGCCCCGAGCGCCTCTACGAGGAGGGGCTCCTGGCCGCGCCCCCCTCCCCCGTGGGCGGGTCCCCCGACCGTGTCGACTACCCGGCGGCGCGGAGGATCCGGGAGGGATGCCTGAGGTCGGCCTTCGATCGGTTCGCCGCTCGCGCGTCCCCCTCCGAACGGGACCGTCTCGAGTCGTTCTGCAGGGAGAATGCGGCCTGGCTGGACGACCATGCGCTGTACACGGCCCTGCATCGGATGTACGGGGCCGCATCCTGGACCTGTTGGCCCGCGCCCCTGCGCGAGCGGCGGGGCGACGCCCTGACGGAGGCGCGCCGCTCGCTGCGCATGGAGATCCGCCGCGAGCAATTCACGCAGTATCAGTTCCATCGGCAGTGGTCGGACCTTAGGTCGCTCTGTGCCCGGCTCGGGGTCGGCCTCCTCGGGGATGTCCCGATCTACGTGGCGCACGAGAGCGCCGACGTATGGGCGCACCAGGACCTGTTCCAACTGGATGCGGTGGGGATCCCCACGGTCGTCGCGGGGGTCCCGCCGGACTACTTCAGCGAGACCGGACAGCGGTGGGGGAATCCCTTGTATCGATGGGATCGCCTGCGCGCCGACGGATACCTCTGGTGGATCGACCGTCTGGAGGCGGCGCTGCGGCGGTTCGACGCCGTTCGGCTGGATCACTTCATCGGCTTCCAGAACTATTGGGAGATCCCGGCCCAGGCCGCCACGGCGAAGGACGGCCGGTGGGTGGAGGGACCCGGCGCCCACTTCTTCGAGGAGGTCCTGCGCAGGCTGGGAAAGGTCCCCTTCGTCGCCGAGGACCTGGGGGTCGCCACCCCCGCCGTACGCGCATTGCGGGACAGGTTCGGCTGGCCAGGGCTTCGTGTGATGCAGTTCGGCCTCCTGGACGGACGGTCGGACAACGAGCACCTGCCCGCGAACTACCCGCGCCGCTGCGTGGCGTACACGGGGACCCACGACAACAACACCTCCGTGGGTTGGTTCCGGGACGAAACGTCGCCCGCCGCGCGCTCGTCCGCCCTGCGGCATCTGGGGAGCGACGGCGCGGCGGTCCACCGGGACATGGTGAGGGCCCTCTTCCGCTCGGAGGCGGATCTCGTCGTCGTCCCCGTGCAGGATCTGCTGGGGCTCGGATCGGAGGCCCGCATGAACCGGCCCGGCACGGCGCTCGGGAATTGGGAGTGGCGCCTGCGCCCGGAGGCGATGGGGGACGATGTCGTCGATTCCCTGCGCGCCCTCACGGAGGCGTGCGGGCGCGGATCCCGGGCCGGGGCGGCGTGACGATCCTGGGCGATACGGATCTCCATCTCTTCGGCGAGGGGACGCACGAGGGGATCCACGAGAAGCTCGGCGCCCACGCCGGGAGGGCGGCCGGCGTCGAGGGCGTGCATTTCGCCGTCTGGGCGCCCAACGCGCGCTCCGTCAGCGTCGTGAGCGACTTCAACGGGTGGGACCCCCGGGCCGATCCGATGCGTTGCCTCGGCGACTCCGGCGTCTGGGCGCGTTTCGTTGGGGGGGTGCGCCCCGGCGCCCTCTACAAATACGCCGTCGAGACGGGCGCGGGCGAGGTGCTCTCGAAGGTCGATCCGTTCGCCCTGTGCATGGAGGCGCCGCCCCGGACCGCCTGCGTCGTGGTGGGGCCGTCGAGAAGACCCGCGGACACCCCGGCCTCGCGCCGGGAGGGACAGCCCCCCCCCCACCAGCGCCCCCTGTCGATCTATGAGGTCCACCTCGGATCCTGGCGGCGTGTCGTCGAGGAGGGGGATCGGCCCCTGGGGTACAGGGAGATCGCGCCGCTCCTGGCCGACTACGTTGACGACATGGGTTTCACCCATGTGGAGTTTCTCCCGATCATGGAACATCCGTTCGGGGGGTCGTGGGGATACCAGGTGGGCGGCTACTTCGCGCCGTCGAGGCGGTTCGGGGATCCGGACGACTTCCGTTTTCTCGTCGACACGCTGCACGAGCGCGGGATCGGCGTGATCCTGGACTGGGTGCCCGCCCACTTCCCGCGCGACGCGTGGGGGCTCGGGCGGTTCGACGGGACCGCGCTCTACGAGCATCTCGACCCGCGCGAGGGGATGACGCCGGACTGGGGGACCTACGTCTTCAATTACGGCCGTCGCGAGGTCCGATCCTTCCTCCTGTCCAACGCCTTCCACTGGCTCGGAGGGTTCGGGGTCGACGGCCTGCGGCTCGACGCCGTGGCCTCCATGCTCTACCGCGACTACAGCCGGCCGCCGGGCGGCTGGATTCCGAACCGTTTCGGCGGGCGGGAGAACCTCGAGGCGATCTCATTCCTGAAGGATCTCAACGAGCGGATCCATGCGCGCTTCCCCGGCGTGCTCATGATCGCGGAGGAGTCGACCGCATGGCCGCTCGTAAGCCGTCCCACGCACTCCGGCGGGCTCGGGTTCGGCTTCAAGTGGAACATGGGGTGGATGCACGACACCCTGGCGTACTTCGCCAGGGATCCGGTCCATCGTCGTCACCACCACGGGCACCTCACCTTCGGCCTCCTGTACGCCTGGAGCGAGAACTTCATCCTCCCCCTCTCCCACGACGAGGTGGTGCACGGGAAGGGGTCGATCCTGGGGAGGATGCCGGGCGGGGAGGAGCAGGCCCTGGCGAACGTGAGGGCGCTGTACGCGCACATGTGGGCGCACCCGGGCAAGAAGCTCCTCTTCATGGGGGGCGAGTTCGCCCAGCGCCGGGAGTGGAACCACGACAGGAGCCTCGACTGGCACCTGCTCTCCCGCCCCGGCCACCGCGGGGTCCAGCGTCTCGTGCGGGATCTCAACCGCCTCTACCGTTCCGAGCCGGCCCTCTGGGAGATGGACGCCCATCCGGAGGGGTTCCGCTGGCTCGATGCGGACGATGCCGGCGCGAACGTGATCGCGTTCCTGCGGCGCTCCGGCAGGGGGGGGCGGATCGTCTGCGTGTGTAACTTCTCGGGCACCCTCCGGCCGGAGTACCGCGTCCCCCTGCCGAGCCCCGGCCCCTACCGCGAGATCCTCAATACGGACGCGGCGTGCTACGGGGGCGAGAACGCCGGGAATCTCGGCACCGTGAACGCCGAACCGGTCCCGTGGAAGGGGGAGCCGTGCTCGGCCCGCGTGGTGCTGCCCCCCCTGTCGGTCCTCTGGCTCGCGGCGCCGGGGTAGCGGTGTTCATCGGACGGCGGTTGCCGTTTCGGTCCAGAACGTAGGAAAGCGCCACCGGCGAGGAGAAGTGGGGGAGAGTCATCCTCGCCCCCGTCAGGCGCCCCGTGAGGTCGTACGACAACTCCACCGACGAATCCCCGTCCCGCGCCAGGGTCAGGAACCCCAGGTCGTTGTAGTCGAACTCGACGACCTCCCCGCCCGGGAGGAACTTCCTCCGCAGCCGATGCGCCTCGTCGTAGTGCAGGAGGATCTCCTGGCCGCGCGCATTGCGCACCGCCGAGAGGTCCCGCCCGGCGGTATAGAAGTACTCGTCCGTCTGGCCCAGGGGGTTGCGGGTGGAGGAGAGGAGCCCCGCCTCGCTTGTCCCGAACGTCGTCTCGAATCCGCGCGCGTCCCGGACCCCCTCCAGGTCCCCGGAAGGGAGGTACCGGTACCCGGTCCGGTGCAGGAGAGGATCCTCCGCCTCGACAAGGCGCCCCATCGCGTCGAGGAAGAATCTCGTGATGCGCCCGTCGGGCGTCTCGATCTCGCGCACGTCCCCGGAGGGGGTGTACCGGATGCGCGTGATCCGGTGGAGCGGGTCCTCGATCTCGGCAAGATTGAGCGTCCCGGGGTCGTACCGGAACCTGAACTCCCTCCCCAGGGCGTCGCGCGCGGCGATAGGGAGGCCGTGGGACTCGTAGTCGACCTCGGTGCGCTGAAGGAGGGCGTTGACGACAGCGGTCGGGTTCCCCACCGCGTCGTAGGAGATGCTCGTGCGCTTCCCCTCGAAGTCGTCGAAGAGGGTCACCTCCTGGAAGTTGGAGTATGCGAAACGCGCTTCGGCCGATAAGGCGTCCTCCCGGAAGCGCAGGACGTTCCCGTTCGCGTCGCGATCGAAGCGGGCCTCGGACAGATTCGACCGCCGCAAGAGGGTGAGGTCCCCGTTGCGGTCGCGCTCGGCGGTCGTCACGCGCCCCAGGGGGTCGGCGATCTCCCGCGCCGCGCCGTAGGAGTCGGTGCGGAAGGCGTAGGAGGAGCCGTCCCCATCCTCGAAGGTGGCAAGAACCGCCTCGGGACGCAGGACCGGCGCCGGGTTCCCTTGCGTCCCGGTCCCGGGCGGGAGGTCGTCCAGGAGCGCGCT
>JACQRN010000129.1 GCA_016206515.1 Planctomycetota bacterium
GATCAGCCACGGCGCGACCCCGAGGGTGAGCCCGGCCAGCATCGCCAGCGCCGCGAGACGCCCCCGGGGAGACCGCAAGGCGAGGAGGGGAACCATGGGAAGGAGCGCCGGGAGAAGGAGCGCCGGCCGCGTGAGAACCAGGACGGCCCCCGTCGCGCCCGCGAGGAGCGCCCGGCGGACGGTCAGGGCATCCCACGACCGCCCGCGCAGGAGCGCCAGTTGCAACATCAGGAGAAAGACCGCGGGGGACTCCGACAGGAGAAGCGCGTCGTACCCGATACCGTGCGGCCAGAGAGCCAGGAACACCCCCGCGACGAAAGCGGCGCGGCGCCCGCCCAGGGAGGCGGCAAGCACCATCCCGCACGCGACCGCCGCGGTCCCCAGCCCCGCCTGGAGGATCCGCAGGGCGAGCGCGGAGGCCCGGAGCGGATCCTCCGCGCGGGGCGCGAGCAGGCGGACGGCGCGCGAGACCGTTGCGACCAGGACCGGATACCCAGGGGCGAGCTGCGAGCGGTCCCCGCGCGCGCCGCGCAGGATCCCCTCCCTCTCCAGGGTCCGCCCCGCCTGAAGGTACAGGTGGGTGTCGGGGAAGACGCAGATCCTCCCCTGGCGCCCGACGGCCACGTCGACCGTCAGCGCGGCCGCCACGCGGATCGCGAGGGCGACCCCAAGAAGCGCGGCGAACCAGGGGGCGCGCCACGTTCCCCCTCCCCGCACGGCCCCGCCGGGAGGAGTCACGGGCGACCCTGGGCGGCTACCATCCAAAGCGACTGGGATATTTGACGACAGCGCCGGGGGGTGCGTACGACATCAACTATCGGACAGGGTACCATCGGTCCTTGCCCGCCTTAGTCCCCATCGTAACGCGAGGATCCCGACGGGGACGAGAAGCACGCAGAAGAACATGAGCACGCCGATTTCCACGGTGAGATCCGCGACGGAGGATCCCTGGTGGATCGCCATCTGTAACCCCCGGATGGCGTGCGTGATCGGGAGAAGTTCCGAGACGGGTCGGAGCCATGCCGGCAGCACCGACACGGGGAAGAACACCCCCCCCAGGAGCGCGAAAACCCCGTTCATCGCCCAGGCGACGAAGGTTCCCCGCTTGAAGACAAGGACGCACGAGGCCTCGACGATCCCGAGGCTGCTGAATGCGAGAACCACGAGCGCCAGGAGGAGCCCCGTCGAGAACGGATCGGCCCTCGACAGGTCGACGCCGAACCCCACGGCGCCCACGAGAAAATAGAGCCCGACCTCCAGGGAAGCGTACAGAACGTTCCAGGCGGCCATCGCGGCCATCAGCACCCACGGGGACGTCGGCGTCGCCAGGATCGCCTCCAGGGTCCCGAGTCTCTGCTCGGCACCGATCCGGCCGGCGATCCCCCCCAGGGAGGCCCCGAGGTAGGCGAAGAAGGCGTTCCCGACCAGGGCGTAGGCGAAATAGGAGGTTCCGAACGGCTCCAGGCCGGGGGCGGATGCGTGAGCGTACATCCGATCGATGAAGAAGTAGGTGGCGATCCCGGTGAAGATACCGAGTACGGAGAAGAGGAACGCGAAGCGGTAGCTCCGCTCGATCAGGTATTCCTTCCTCAAGTACGCCGCGATCTTCCGGAGGGCGCACGGCGTCATGCGTCCCCCCCCGCCGCAAGCGCACGGAACAGACCGAGCAGCCCCTCCCCGCCCCGCAGGAGATCCGAGGGGATCCCGAACGCCGCGCGCTCCCCCCGGTGGAGCAACGCGATCCGATCGCACACCCCCTGCGCCTCCTGCAGGTCGTGCGTCGCCAGGAGGATGGCGCACCCCTTCCGGCCGGCCAGCGTCCGGCGAAGGATCCCCCGGAGGACGTCCGCGGCGATCGGATCGAGGGACCGCGTCGGCTCGTCGAGGAGGAGGATCCTCGGTTCGTGCAGAAGGGCGCGGGCGATCGCCAGACGGTGGCGCATCCCGGTCGAGTACTCCCCGTACCGCCGGTCGAGCGCATCGAGGCCGATCTCCTCGCGCAGGCGGTCGATCCGCCCGTCCGCATCGCGCGGGGCGAGCCCGTGGAACGCCGCGAAGAAGGCCAGGTTCTCCCTCCCGGTCAGCCGCCAGTAGAAACTTCGCTCATCGGCCGACGCGAACCCGACCCGACGGCGGACCTCACCCGGCTGCCGTGCAAGATCGACCCCACCGACCTCCACCCGGCCCGCGTCCGGCAGGACGAGGGTTGCCAGAATCTTCAGGAGCGTGCTCTTCCCGGAGCCGTTGGCGCCGAGGAGCCCGACGATCTCTCCTTCGCGCACCTGAAGGTCCACGCCGCGCAGGGCCTCCACGGGGGGAAGCCTGCGGACCCATCGCAGGGAACGGAAGCCGAGCCGCAGGGGACGGAAGGTCTTGCTCAACCCCTCGATGCGGATGGCGAGCGCGGGATCGGCACGGGGGGGCGTGTGAGCCGGATCCACAGAGCCGGGAGCATACCCTTGACGTCCGTAGCGGAAGTTAATCGTTCGATGGGTACGTCAGGTGATTCAGGAACAGCACGATCTCCTCCGGCGTCGCGCCGAACGCCTCCTCGGTCTTGGCGGGCATCGCGGTGCCGGGTTTCAGGAGCGACGGGTCGCGGAGCCACGCCAGCAGGAAGTCCGGGCGTAGGCGCGCGCCGGCGGGGGCGAGGTCGGGGCCGCGGTCGGCGGGAGTCTGCGGGGTCCCGACCGGCCCAATCGTGTGGCACTGGCGGCAACCGCCGCGCTCGTCGAAGACCGCGCGCCGGGCGCGCTCCATCGCGTCGGGGGCGGCGACCTCCGCGCCGTACGCCGACCGGTCGTAGAACGGGTACGGGGCCCGCTCCCACGCCGCGAAGCCGCGCACCAGCGTCGCGATCTGATGGTCCGTCAGGCCGTGGTCGCCGGACTGGAACAGGGGCATCCGGACGGTCGCGCCGGGCCGGATCGCCGGGCGCGGGGTGCGGATGAAGTTGTAGAGGAACTCCGGGTCCATCTTCCCCCCGAGGCCGACGAGAGGAGGCGGCGAGGTGCGGGCGACGTACCCCTGGTAGTCGAACCCCGCGAGCGCCTCGGCCAGTTCCTCCGGGTCGTCGATGTCGGTGCCGTCCTGCGCGAGCCTCTCCACAACGCGGGTCCAGAGGAAGCGGCCGGTCCGCATATCCAGGATGTCCACATTCCCGGAATCCGCGCCCGGGATCGCGCCGCGCAGGTCCGCGACACGCTCGTCCGGAAGGAGCCCCGACCGGACGGCGACCCGGCGGAGCGGCTCCGCGGGGATCTCGGAGACCACCAGGGGGACCTTCCCTTCCAGGTCGATCCCTGCGACCCCCACCTGGACACCCGGGAGGAGAGGCCTGTACCTCCCGTCATCGACGAACGAATCGCCAACCCACCGCGGCACGAACGTCCAGGACGCCTCGTCCCCGTCGGCGATCGCCTGCCAGTCCGGGGAGAAGTCGCCCGCGACGCGCACCCAGCGGTCCCGCGGCGCGCCCCCGCCCGGCGGCGATTCCTTCGTCCGGAACGCGATCTCGTCCGCCCCCATCTGGTGGCAGGAGACGCAGTTGTTGTCGACGAGGATCCGCTCGGACGCCTCGATCGCGGCCTCGTCCTCGGTGAGGGCGCGGCGCCGCACGGGGTCGACGAGCGCCCCCGCGCGCAGGGAGAGGACGAACGTCGTCAGGGAGCGGGCGTCCGAGTCGGTGAGCATGAAATCCGGCATCCGCAGGAGATCCTTCGCGGGCTTCGGGCGCACGCGCCCCGCCGGCTCCCCCGGGTAGGTGTCGAAGATCCGCGGGTCGCGCAGCTTCCGGTCGATCCAGTCGTGCGCGGTGTGGTCCAGGTGCTCCGCCCACAGGCCGAAGTCGAAGTCCTCGACGAGCAGGTCCCCCTCCTCGGAGAGGTCCTTCCCGATCCTCTGCGCGGCGGTGAACATCCCCTCGGCGGGGGACTTCCCTTCATCCCCCATCCCGGCGAACCACGGCTCGGAGGGGTCGGGGTCGCCCATCGCATGGCACGAGGCGCACCCGAACCGCGCGATCGTCCCCTGACCGAGGAGGCGCAGCCGCGCGTTCACATCCATCCCCGCCAGGATCGTGGACGCCTCGCTCCCCGCCCGCTTCTCCATGAGGAGCGCCCGGCACGCCTCGGCGAGGTACGCCTCGTCCGCCGGACCGACCCGCGCGGGAGACACCCCTTCCTCCCGCAGGGAAGCGAGATACGAGGCGACGTCGGCGGCCTCCGTCCCGGTCAGCGTCAGGTCCGGCATCCGGCCGCCCGGGAAGTAGTGCTTCGGATCGCGCACCCAGTGGTAGAGCCACGCCGCGTCCGCCTTCTCGCCGACGCGCGAGAGGTCCGGCCCGAAGCCGCGCTCGTCCCAGCGGCCCCTCTCCGGGACGTCCTCGCCGATGCGGTGGCAGGCGAGGCATCCGGTGTCGCGGACGACCGCCTCCCCGCGGGTGGGATCGCCGGCGGGCGCCTCTTCATACGAACGGCTCTGCGAACGGGAGAACAGGTACTCCGCGACCGCGCGGATCTGCGTGTCCTCGCGCGCGTCCGCCTGCGGGTCGTCCCCACGGTTGCTCAATCCGAAGAACCGGGGCATGGTGGTGTCCGGGCGGAAGGCGTACGGGTTCTTCAGCCAGGAGGCGACCCACTCGGGATCGAGCTTGTCGGAGAGGTGCGTCAGTTCCGGCCCGGGGCCGTGGTGCGTCGTCTCGCCGCGCTGCCGCGCCGCCTCGTCGGGCGGCCCGGAGGCGGTCTCGTACCCGGCCACCTTGTGGCAGGCGTGGCACCCGGCGCGCTCGAACACCTCGCGGCCGCGTTCCCAGTCGTCCGCCCCGGCCAGATCCCGGTCCTGCCGGTGGCAGGCGTAGCACGACGCCTCCAGGTGGAACGACGGCAACATCGGCTCGCCCCACTGCTCGGTCTCGTGAATGTGGCGGTACCCCCATAACCTCTCCCAGCGCTCGCGCTCCTCATCGCTGTCGGGGGTGTGCGAGGCCCAGGTGAAGTCGGTCGCCCGGCCGCGCCCCCCGTGGCAGGCGGTGCAGCCGAAGTTCTTCAGCGGCTCCTGGACGTCGGCGGGGTGCGGCGAGGACCCCCCCGCGAAGAGGTCCAGGTTCGGGTGGGCCATCAGGACCCGGGTGTACCCCTGGCGCATCTCCTCGTCCGAAGGGAACTTCTTCTCCAAGAAGGCGCGCAGAATGGGGTTGCGGAACGTCCCGGTCGAGGGGTCCGCCTCGAACCGCTTGTCGAGCGCGCCGACGTGGCAGGTCATGCAGCGGTCGACCCGGTCCACGGTGACCTCCCCGGGGGAGTTGAAGTTGCGCCCCTCGCGCAGGTTCGACACGACCACCTGCTTGTCCTTGAGCGTTACGGTCGGGCGGATGAAGTCGAGCCCTGGCAGGTCGCGCGCCAGGAGCGCGATCCGGTCGACGAACGCCTCGGGGTCCATCTCCTCGACCGCGGCGCGAAGCCCCTCGGCGGCCTGTTCCATCGACGTCAACTCGGCGCGAACCTCGCGGACGTCCCGGCGCATGGCATCCCGCTCCAGGGTGCGCGCGGCGAGCGTCCGGGCGACCTCCTTCCCCTTCCCCTCGAGCGCGAGAACGGACGCCTCCTGCCGCGCGATCTGGGCGCCCAGCGCTTCCGCATGCGCGTCGCCCTCATGCATCCCCATCTCGTACTCGTGCCGCAGTTCGTTGAGGGTCGCCGTCTCGAAGTTCTGCGCCTGCTCGACGCGCTTCAGATCCGCCTCGAGGGAGGCGACCTGGGCATCCACGCGAGCCAGGACGCCCGCCTGGGCGCCGGAGGCGAGCGCCGCCTCCGCCGCGCCCAACGCCGAGCGCAGCCGGGCGATCTCCTCCCCGTGCGCCTCCTCGTACGCCCGCAGCGCCTCGCGCGCCGGGACGACCTCCAGCTCGTTGAACACCCTCTGGTACCCCTTCCACGGCCGGTCGAAATCCTTCCAGGCCATCCAGCCGATCGATCCCAGGAGCGCCAGCGACGAGAGCATGAACAGGAAGTTCATCCTCCCCATCCGGTAGAAGGTCTCCTGGACGTTGTGGATTCGCCCGATCATGGGATGCGGCCGATCATGGCGCGCCCCCTACACGTTCCATTTCTGTATCGCCACCAGGTACTTCAGGTTCAGAAGCCACCGCAAAAGCATCTTCATCACCAACAGCAGCATGAACTGGCAGAAGAACACCGCCAGCGAATAGCGGAGGAACCCCAGCTCTTCCATGAAATGGCGACAAGCGATCCCGGTCAGGACCATCATGCTCCCGATCGTCAGGCCGATCATGCCCAGCTGCAGCATGGCGCGCGTCTTCTGCATCGCGACCATCTCGGCCCAGTACGCGTCGTTCTGCGCCGCGTCGGTTGCGTCCAGCGCCGCCTTCCGCACGTCGATCTGCTGGCCCAGGGACCGGTCGACCAGGAAGCACCCGGAGGTGAGAACGATCAGGATCCCCAGGACGGCGAGCGCGGAGCGGGGGAACGTCTCCTTCCCGGGCCAGATCCGTTTGAAGACGAACGGCCCGAGCGCCGGACCGACCCCGAAGTAGAACGCGAGCGCCAGAAGCCCCGGCGCCTCGCGGACGAACTCCGGGAGCACATCGATCCTCTGGTTGAGGAGCATCACCCAGAAGATCTCCGAGAGGTTCACGTTGTTGAGCACCGGGTGTGCGTTCTTGTCCCACGGCTCGAACGGCCCGAAGAAGTTCCAGTTCGGACCGCGCAGGAACGTCCCGAGGTAGATCAGGAGCACCCACAGGATCACGAACCCGAACAGGAAGAACGGGATGATGAACCCGCGGTCACGCAGGGTGTAGTACCCGGCCCCCTTCGGGTTGCGGTCGATGTACGGAATCGCGATGAGCCCCTTGACGATGAAGATCGGGAAGACGACCCCCGCCAGCCACGGGTCGAAGTAGACGAGCATCTCCTGCAGCCCGAGGAAGTACCACGGCGCCTTCGACGGGTTCGGGGTGCGGTTCGGGTTCGCGGGCGGCTCCAGCGGCGCCTCGATCGCCACCGCCCAGACGATCAGGAAGACGCTCAGCAGGATCAGCGCCAGGAACTCGCTGTACACGAGGTCGGGCCAGACGAGCACCTTCTCGGACGACTCCTCCTTCTCGCGGGGCGGCTTCCCCTCCTCGGCGCGCGCGTCGTTGATCGCCGCCTGGTGCAGGGAGAGCCAGACGAAGAACCCGACCGATCCCATCAGGAGGACGATCGGGACGTTGTCCGCCTTCAGGACGATCTCGCGGAAGTGCGTGTCCTGCATCGCCACGCCGAACAGGCCGAGGACGAGAAGCAGGAGGCCGAGCCCGACCTTCGGGCGCGTGAAGAACCGGTAGTACCGCAGGAACAGGAAGAACGCCGCGATCGTTAGGGGGATCAGGATCGGCGGCGAAATCGCGTTCGCGAACTCCTTGAGTGCCTGCCCCATCGGAGCGCCCCGGGCCGCCCTACAAGGGCCCCGAGACCCCCCCGTCCTTGCGCACGCGCCAGAAGTGGACGGCGATCATGACCGCCGCGACCAGGGGGAACGCGACGCAGTGGAAGATGTAGAAGCGGTTCAGCGTGATCGGCGAGACCTCCGGGGATCCCAGGAGCATGAATTTGGCGTCGCTCTGGGCGGTCACCAGGGGAAGGTAGTCGCCCAACGCGATCCCGGAGCCCGGGCCTTCCCTTCCCACCCCCGGATGCGCCGCCGCCATGTTCCCCCCGACGGTCACCGCCCACATCGCCAGCTGGTCGAACGGCAGAAGGTACCCCGTGAAGGAGAGCAGCAGCGTCAGGACCAGGAGGATCACGCCGACCGACCAGTTGAACTCCCGTGGCGGCTTGTACGCGCCGGTCATGAACACCCGCAGCATGTGCAGCCAGACCGTGATCACCATCGCGTGGGCGCCCCAGCGGTGCAGCTCGCGCATGATCCCGAACGTGACGTCCCCCGCCTTGAGGTACTCGATGTCCGCGTGGGCGTACTCGGCGACGGGGCGGTAGACGAACATCAGCAGGACCCCGGTGATCGTCAGTTCCAGGAACAGGAAGAACGACAGCCCCCCCATGCACCAGGTGTAACGAAGACGCAACCCCGACTGCCGGATCCGGATCGGATGCAGGTGAAGGAAGACGTTCGAGAGCATCACGAGCGTCCGGTTGCGGGTGTTGTCCGGGTACCCGTGCCGAAAGATCGAGCGCCAGATCTGGGTGTCGCGCAGGTACCCGAAGAGCGTTTTCTTGGCGGGCATGTTCAGACCGGAAATCCCAAATCCCAAATCCCAAATCCCAAGGAGACACCGTACAC
>JACQRN010000130.1 GCA_016206515.1 Planctomycetota bacterium
AACCCAGGACCCCGCCATTCCCTGCCTGCAGAAGACCCGCCGGGACACATCAGAAGCGCGAGTGACGACTACGCATGAAACGTGCCGAACGGTATTGGGTTTTAGGGTAGTTCTTTTTTTGAAAGGTCAGCTCGACCGCGCACCGCGGACGTCCTGTCCGCGGCGCGCTAGAGGACTCCTCGGGGCACAGCCCCTCGTCGTCCTGCCTCGCTGCGGGGCACCCCATGCGCTCTCCGCCATATCGATAGCGCATGGGGGCCGGCCCCTCCGCTCGGCGACCGCGACATCCATGTCCGCGGACCGCGTCAATCATCCCACCCATAAGTGTTCGCGCTCCTGCGAGCATTGCCACGGCCGCAGCCACGAACCTCGTCAACCTTTGGATACGCTATCGATGTGACAGATCCGACCCCCAAAAAACAGGGAGGATGGATGTGCGGCGTCGCATCTGTGTTAATGCTCATCCTTTTCGTGATACTGGCAACGCTCCACTCCCTCGATTCCACAAACTACCCAGAGGGATCATGGACGCGGAGGGGCGTGGATCTGGTGGATCGACTGGGGGGCGGCCCGACATACGTCCTCTTACTGCTCGGGACATGTCTCGGTTTCACCGGTATCCGTGAGGATCGTGGCATAGGAAAGGCACTGGGATGGACTGCAACTGTCGTATTCACGTGCTTCCTGTGGACTTGGCTCGCCCGGATGATCTACGAATGCTTGGCCCTATTTTCCCTGCTTCCATGGTAATTGCGATGGATCCCGTAGGACACCACGGACCGTGACGCCACGCACAACCCTAGTGAGAAGCCTCCCCCGCCTCGCGTGGCCCGCCGCGTGCCTCGCGGCGCTCGCGGGGGGGGCGTACCTGGGGGGCGCGATGTCGCCGCCCGGCGCGTCGCCGGCGCCCTGGTGCGCGGACTTCTGGCCGCCGGAGGAGGACCTCGCGACACTCGCATCCTGGCGACGTTTCCCGTCTGCGCCGGGGGAGCGGCTCGTTTATGCCGTGCGGTGGGGCGTCGTGACGGTCGGCGAGGCGGTCTCCGAGACGCTGCCGATGGAGACGTTCATCCCCTTGTGGGAGACGCTCGGTCGCCAGGAGCCCGAGTACGGATACGTCACGCTGCAGGAGGAGAGCACGGCCCCGCGTCCCGCGCTCACCTGGCCCCGCGGCGTCTACCGGATCCGGGCGACGGCGCGCACGCGCGCGTGGGTCCCGTACAAGGTCCGCAACGAGATCGAGTCGTGGATCGACGCGGAGGGGACGTTCCCGTGGCGCTTCTTCAAGAGCCAGAGGGAGGGGGGCTCCCTGAAGGAGGAGCACATCGAGATCGACCACCGCGACGGGACCGCCTACTACTACAAGAAGCGGCCGGCGGAGTCCGATGCGCACCTGCGCCGGGTCGTGCGGACGATCGAACCCCTGGCGCAAGACTGCGTCTCGGTCCTCTATTTCCTGCGGCTCTCCGCGCTCGATCCCGGCACCGCCCGGAACATCCGCGTCCACACCGACGGCCAGTCGTGGGACACGATGGTCCACGTCGTCGGCGAGGAGCGCCTCCGGACCCCCGCCGGGACGTTCGACTGCCTGGTGGTCAAACCGGTCTTCCGCTACGAGGGGCTCTTCACGCGCGAGAGCGAACCGACCGTCTGGATCGAGAAGCGCACCCACATCGTCGTCCAGATGGAGGTCAAGGTGACGATCGGGCATATCCGCACGTACCTCACCTCGGCGTCCGGCGTGCCGGCATGGGAGGGAAGGTGAGGCGAGCCCTGCTCCTCGCCCTCTTGTCCGCCTGCGCCGGGTGTTCGGGCGCCGACGCGATGTTCGCGTCCCAGGGGCTTGAACTCCTGGGGGGATGCCTGTGCACCGCGTGCGACACGGGCCTGTCGAACCTCTCCAACTGCCGGGAGGGGCGCGAGCGCCGACGACGCCATGACGCCCCGCCGCTCCCCGGCCAGGACCTCGAGCGCCTCGCGCGGTACGCCAACGACCCGGACCCGGAGATCCGCGGCGCGGCGATCCGCGAGCTGATCGTGCACCTGCGCCGCGCGATTGCCGCCGAATCCCCGGACCCGGTGCGGGCAGAGCGGATTGCGCAAGTCCTGCGCTCCGCGACCGGATTCGAAGGAGGCATCGACCCCGTAGCCTGGGAGACGTGGTGGCGGGAGGGAGAGGTACGCTAGACAATGAAGTCCGTCATGCGTCATGGACCTGCCCTGAGCGAGTCCCTCGATCGGCCCTCGGGGCGAGTCGAAGGGGCATGCGCCTGCCCCGAGCGAGCCCTTCGATCTGGCTGCGGGGCGAGTCGAGGGGTCATGCGGGCGGCGGGACTCCTGCTGCTCGCCGGGTGCGGCGGACCGTTCTACGCGCCCGAGCCGATCCTCCCCCCCGCCGGGTGGGAGATCGTCGAGCCGATCGGGGAGAGGACAGCGACCGGGGAAGCGCTGGCCGCGCCGGAACCGGCGCGGCCGGAACCGTACAGGCCGCATCGCGTCCTGATGCGGGGCGCCTTCCAGCTGTTCCAGCGCCACTTCTCGCCATACGACGGGAGCCGCTGCCCGTTCTGCCCGACCTGCTCGGAGTACGGGCGCCTCGCGGTCGAGAGACACGGGTTCCTGCGTGGGAGCGTGCTTGCCGCAGGCCGGCTGCAACGCTGCAACCCGGGGGCGGCGGGCGCCTACCCACGGCTTATCGTGGGGGGGAACGACTTCTATCCGCTGCATGATCCGGTGCCGGAATGAACCGGGGAGACAGGAGTCAGAAGACAGGAGACAGGAGAAATGCAGGGGCCACCCTCGCGTCAGCAGTGGCTATCGTCCTGTGCCTGGCGTGCGGGTACGCCGCCGAGCCGCTTCCGGGGACCGCGAACGAGGCCGCGGGGCGCCCCGAGGAGGAGAGGCGGCTGTGGCGGTTCGCGCTCGAACGGCTCGCGGCGGGGGACGGGCCGCGGGCGGTCACCGAGGCGATGCGGCTACGCTCGTACTACCCGGACTCGCCTCTGGCGGACGACGCGCGGCTGCTGGAGGGGACCGCCTACGCCCGCGCGAGGCGGTACGACCAAGCGATCGAGGCGTACCGGACGCTCGCGCGCGAGACTCCCGAAAGCCCGCTTGCCCCGCACGCGAGGTACCAGGAGGCGCTTGCGCTCTACGACTCGCGCCGGTACGAGGAAGCCTCCGACGCCCTTGCGCGCGTCGGCGCTCCCTGGGAGAACGAGTCGGCGTATCTGGGGGTGCTCTCTCGACTCCACGAGAGACGATGGGATGAGGCGGCCGACAAAATGGAGGCGCAGACGCGCAATCCCGTCCGCCCCGCGCAGGCCCCCTCCCCCGCCGAGATCCGCGCGGGGACCGACCTGGGACGCAAGTCGCCCCGCCTCGCCGGGACGATGTCGGCGATCCTCCCGGGGACCGGTCAAATGTACGCGGGACGGACTTCCGACGGGTTCCACGCCCTGTTCTGGAACGGCCTGTTCGCGGCGGCCACGATCGAGAGCCTCGACGAGGATCTCGACGCGCCGGCGGTCCTGTTCGGGGGGCTCTTCGTCGCCTTCTACGTCTCCAACATCCGCAACGCCGCCATCGCCGCCCACTGGGCGAACGACTCGGCCGGGGCCGACTACGCCTCGGTGCTCGCCGACCGCGCCCTCCCCGAACGAGCCGTCTGGGACGCGGAGCCGGACCCGGCGAACCTTTCGATCACCCTGCGCTGGCGATATTAGCCGCCGGAGGATGCGGATGACCTGCACGACGATCCAAGAACCCCCTGTCGTCCCGAGTGCCGCGGAATTCTCGCGGCGCGAGGGACCTCTGTTTGTCGCTCCGTCGACGAACACAGGTCCCTCGTCGCCCACAGCCCGATCGATGGCTCCTCGGGACGACATCAGCGACACCGGCGGCCAGGCGCTTGCCGAGTTCGCCCTCGTCTTCCCCCTGCTCCTTCTGTCCGTCCTGATCGTCATGCAGCTGTCGCTTCTGGCGGTCGCCCGCGCTTCGACCGCGTACGCCGCCTACGCCGCCGCGCGCGCGGCGCTGGTGGAGGACCTCGCGACGCGCGATCGACCCATCGACCCCGCTGCGGCGGCCCGCGTGGCGCTCCTGCCGGTCACCGGAACGACGACCCTCGCCGTCGCGCTCGCTCGCTCGCACATGCCCCCCCGCCTCCTCGGGGGACTGTCCGGTTGGGGCGCCCAGGCCGCGAACCTCCCCCTCCGCTGGCGCGCCGCGCAACACAAGACCCGCGCCACGGTCCGGTGGGAGGAATCCTGGGCGCGCGCCGAGGTCGAACACGACTTCGAGCTGTCGATCCCGGGGGCCGGCCGGGCGGTCGCCTGGCTCTGGTGGTTCGCCTCCGACGCGGGCGTCTCCGAGGGGGCGCGCCTGGCCGCCTACGGCGCCCCCCATGTCGTGATCCGGGACGAGTGCTCCCTTCCGGCCCCGTGGCGGGAAATCGGGGGACCGTCACCTCATTCCACGGAATGAGGCGACGGTCCCCCGATTGCGCGCGCGGCCTCGACCACCAGGAACAGGGCCAACGCAAGGAACAGGATCGACACGATCCCGTTCGCCAGGGGGATTGGCAGGAGCGCCCCCGTCGCCGCGTCGCGCGTGGAGCCGAAGAACTTCACGGCCTGGGCGACGAGCGA
>JACQRN010000132.1 GCA_016206515.1 Planctomycetota bacterium
AGGTGGAACTGCTCGGCGTCGGGGGGCGGTAGGCCCCATGCCGTTCGACGAGTCGAAGGACAAGGTCCTCTGGGAGAAACAGGTCCCCGTGGACGGGGGGATGATCGAGATCAAGGTCTGCAGCTACAACAACGCGCGGCCGAAGGTCCAGATCGGCCGCCTGCGGGGGGAGGACCCCCAGAACCTGTCGTTCGCGAAGCTCGGGCGCCTGACCGCGGAGGAACTGAAGACGATCCTCCCGGTCCTGGAAGAGGCGTCCGAGGCGTGCGAGAAGGCGCGCGCGTAGGGGCCCCGGCCTGAACCCCTCTGCACGCCGTCCTGCTCGAGGCGCGATGCGTCCGGCGGAGGCGGTGGGGCCTCCTACCAGGACTGCGCGTGGTCCCGGACGCGCATGCGCTTCTCCTTGATAGAGTCGGTCTTACGCTTGTCCACCTCGGTCGTGCCGAGGATCGCCAGCGCCTTCTTCATCTGGTCGATCCGCAGGATCCCGGTCGTGCGCCCCCCCGGGGCGCCCGCCGTGCAGTAGGCGTACTGGATGTTGACGTGGTCCGCGGCGAGGCGCTCGGCGAGCGAGGCGAACGCCCCGGGGCGGTTGGCGAGATCCACGCAGACGACCTCCGTCTCGCGGGTCGGCAGATTCAGGGGCTCGAACGCCTTGCGGGCCCCCTCCATGTCGTCGACGACCAGGCGCAGGACCCCGTGGTAGAAGGAGTCGGTCACCGTCATCGCGACGATGTTGACCTTGGCCTTCGCCAGGGCCGCCAGCGCCTGCGCCAAGCGTCCCGGCTCGTTGACCAGCGCCACAGAGATCTCACGCTCTACCCGCATGGTCCCCCCTTTCGTAGCCGGGAGCGTCCGCGCCCGGGGTCCCTCTCGTCCCTACTATACCCCGTCATGGTCGTACCGCATCTTCGCGCGGTAGTCTGTGCCCGGATGCCCACCTTCGCGGAGCTTGCGCGATCCTCCGGCGCGCGCGTGCACGAGACGACGCCCGCCTCGGCGCCGGAGCTCGTGCGCCGGATCGCGCGCGAGGCGGGGCTGGCCGATGTGCGCGCCGCTCCTTCCGCCGCGGAGCGGTTTCCGGCGGTGGCGAGGGAGTTCCCCGCGCCGCCGGCGGGAGGTCCGGACGCGCGCTACCTCTCTGTCGCCGCCTCCCGCATGGTCGTCGCCGATACGGGCTCGGTCCTCCTGGCGGACCCGGCGGGGGGCTCGAGCCCGGATCTGGCCGAGGTGTGCGTCTGTCTTGTCGACGTCTCGTCGATCGTCGGGACGCTGGACGACACCCTGCGGTTCCTCGGGGAGGAGGCGGCCGCGAAACGGCTTCCCGCGGACCCCGTTCTCGTGACCGGGCCGAGCCGGACCGGCGACATCGAGCATGTCCTGACCGTCGGGGTCCATGGGCCGAAGGCGTTGCACCTGCTCCTGGTGTCGGACGCGTGAGCGCGCGCTGGCTGGATGCGGTCCCGCGGCGGCCCCCGATCGGGGAGGCGTTCACGCGCGAGCGCGAGGCGCTCGCCGACGGGCAGATCCGCTTGAACCTATGGCGCTTCGCCGCCCACTGGCGCGACCTTCGAGCGGGGGTTCTCCGGGAGGTTGACTTCGAGTCTCTCCGCGAGCGCATGGCCTCCGCGAAAGAGGCGGTCCTCGCCGACTTCGAGAGGCACCGCGGGGCGTTCCGGGAGGCCGCCTCGCGCGCCGGCTGGGTCCTCCACGAGGCGGCAACCGCCCCGGAGGCGTGTGAGGTCGTCGCGCGCCTCGCGCGCGAGCGCGGGGTGCGCCTCGCCGTGAAGACGAAGTCGATGGTCACCGAGGAGATCGACCTCAACGCGCACCTGTCGCAGGAGGGCGTCCCGTGCGTCGAGACGGACCTCGGCGAATGGATCATCCAGCTCGCCGGCGAGCACCCCTCGCATATGGTGATCCCCGCGATCCACAAGAACCGTCGGCAGGTCGGGGGTCTGTTCGAGCGGGTCCTGGGTCGCCCCGTCCCGCGCGAGGATATCCCCGAACAGGTGGCGCAGGCGCGGCGGGAGTTGCGCGAGCTGTTCCTGGCGGCCGGCATGGGGATCTCCGGGGCGAACGCCCTGATCGCGCCGACCGGGACCGTGGTGATGGTGACCAACGAGGGGAACGGCCGCCTGACGACGTCGTTGCCGCCCCTGCACGTGGTCGTCTCCGGGTACGACAAATTGCTGCCGGACTGGGACGCCGCCGCGGTCCTGCTGCGCCTCCTGGCGCGCAGCGCGTCGGGGCAGAGGATCACCACGTACACGACGTTCCTCACCGGTCCGCGCCGGGCGGAGCAGGAGAGGCACATCGTCCTCGTCGACAACGGGCGGACCGCGATGCGTCAGGACCCCCTCTTCCGTGATGCGCTCCGGTGCATCCGCTGCGCCGCCTGCGCGAACGTCTGCCCCTCGTACCAGGTCGTCGGCGGGCACGCCTTCGGCCACGTTTACACCGGGCCGATCGGGCTGGTGACCACGCCGTTCCACCACGGTCTGGAGCCCGCCGCCGGGCCGCCCGCGCTCTGCGTCGGGTGCGGGGCGTGCGACACGGTCTGCCCGTCGAAGATCCCGATCTCGCGCCTGATCGGGGCAGTACG
>JACQRN010000008.1 GCA_016206515.1 Planctomycetota bacterium
CCGGCCTACCCTGTAGGTAGGACGGGCTTTATGCCCGTCCGTACACGGATGACATTGACAACGTCGGACTCTCAATAGGCGCGGAGGCCGAATCGTCGGGAGCTTGTAAGGAGCGCAGACCCCCACTCGAGGCAGCGTTGCCATCGCCAGTGAGACGACCCCCTGAATGGTCAAGCCGCCGACGTCTCGCACGATTCGGGGCGGGAGGCGGGGAGGGCGCGGCCGTCCGCACGGGCGTGGGCGAGGGTGCGTTCCCCCTCCATGAGCCACATCTCGACCCGCCCGAGGCGCGGGTACTGCCTCCCGAGCAGGTGGATGACGGCCCGGTGCAGGGCGCCGGCGTCCGGCGGGATCGGGTCCTTCGGATGAAGGTAGAAGACGGTCCCGATCTCCTGGGCGAGGACGCGGACCTGCTGGACGGACGCATGGGCCGCCTTCCGGTCGTAGGACGCGGCGGCGCGGTAGTACGCCTCGAGCGCGTCGCGCAGGATCCGCTTCGGGCCCCGGCGCAAGGCGGTCCGCGTCATGCGACGCCCCTCCGGAAGCACTGTGTGAAGCGGGTGGCGCCGGGCCGGTCCGGACGCAGGGCGCCGAGGAGGTCGTTTTCGAGGTGGGACGCGAAGGCCGTCGCGCGCCGGTTCCGTTTGCCGAGGAACAGTTCCCGCAGTCCCGCGAGCCCGGCGGCGTCTCGGACCTCGCGCGGGGAGACCCCCGCCCGGACATCCGTCGAGGGACCGGATGCCGCGCCGCGCAGAGCGCATCGCAGGATCCCATCGAGGATCCCGACGGCTCCATGCACCACGCCCCGGGCCGCCCCGCCACGCTCCAGGTCGCCTGCCCCGAGGGGGAGATCGGCGAGGTACAGGTATCCGCCGGGGCGAAGGACGGAGGCGATCGACTCCATGAACGAGGGAAGATCGGACACGCCACGCAGGAGCGATCCCACCGCCACGACATCGAACCTCGACGACATCCCTGCGGCAATCTCTTCGAGATAGGCGGCCGCGTCCTTCCGGACGAGTACGCACCGGCTCTGCCAGCGCGGATCGTCGAGCCGCCCGAGGAGGCGATCGAGCCGCTCCTCGGAAAGGTCGAGCGCGGTCACCCAGGCCCCCTCCTCAAGGAAATCGCATGTCCGCTCCCCCACCCCGCATCCGAGGTCGAGAACGAGCGGCGCGCGCCCCTCGGAGCGGCGAACCACATCGCACAGGGCCCGGATATCCCGCATTCTTGCCGCCTGTTCCCAGGCGTTCCGGGGAGCCGGAGCAGCGGGAGCGGGCGCTTCCGCCGCGCGCGACAACCCTCCGGGGAACGCACGGGTTTCGACGCTCATAGGGGCCTCTCACCTCGTATCGACAGGACGATTCTCGAGCTTGACAGGAGTTTTCCTCCCGTGGCGCTCAAGCTTTCCCCTCCCGGATGTCGAAGAAAGGTGGGGAGCAGACTGAACATGCCCCCGCCCCCCTGGGAAGCCGCGATCTTCCTGCTCGCCGGCATCCTCCTGCGCCTGCCGGGGTTCCACGTCGCGCTGGAGAACAACGGGGGGTTCTTCGTCTCCTCCATCCGGGAGAGGCACCGCAAGGTCCCCGGGATGGGGAGCCGCCTCGCCCCCCTGACGTACGAGATGCTCGCGTGGATGTGGAGGCGTTTCGGGGAACGGTGGGACTACGCCTGGGTCCGGCTCCCCGGCTGCCTCGCGCACGGACTGACCGCCGCGGCGATTTTCGCCGGTGTAGAGGGGATCGCGGGCCGTTCGGAGGCGGCCTGGGGCGCCTCCTTCTACCTCCTGGCGGGGTCGGTCCCGCACCTCCTGCCGTGGTTCACCTGCCCGGAGTGGTACGCGCTCCCGATGACCACGCTCTCGTTCCTCTGCGCCGCGCACGGCGGGATCCCCTGGGCCGTGGCCGCCGGGGCGTTCGCGACGGTCGGGGCGGGGTTCAAGATCTCCGCGCTCGCGGAGGTCGGGATGCTCGCTCTCGCGGCGGCGGCCAGCGCAGGGATCCGGGGAGGCCCCGCCCAGGCCGTGTGGGCGTTCGGCGGGTTCCTCACGGTCCCCGCGGTGGCCCTGGCGATGGTCATTGTCCAACAGGGAGGCCCGGGCGTGTTCTGGCGCTGGGCGAAGGACATGCTCAACTACAAGCGCGCCGACCGAGGGCACCGGGGCACGACGAACACGCTCGGATCGCTCCGGGTTCTGGCGCGCGCAACGGCCGGGATCGCCGCCGGATGGGCGCCCCCCCTCGTCGCGCTCGCCTTCGCCCCCTGGGCGACCGAAGGGCGCGGCGTGCTCCTGGGAATGCTCGCCGTGTGGGCGGCGGGAGGGATCGTCTCCCTGGCGGTCCAGCACGTCTGGTCGCCCGGGCACTGGGTCCCTCTCCTGCCGCCGCTCGCGCTCTCCGCGGGGATCTGCGCCGCCGGGGCCGTCGCCGCGCCGCTCCCCGTGCGCGTCGCGTTCCTCGCCCTGCTCGGGATCGCGCTCGCCTCCCTCTGCGTGCATGCGCTCCGGCACCCGTTCCGGATGCGCGGCTACCGGACCTGGCAGAGGATCTACCTCGACATCGGCCGCCACGTCCGGAAGTCCACCCCGGAGGGGAGTTCCCTGTTCTGCTGGGGGTGGCACCCGCAGATCTACCTCTTCGCGGACCGCCGGCCGGTCCTCCCGCAGAACCCGTACTGCCACCTCGACTATCTCAACCGGCTCGAGCCCGACTGGCGTGTGAAGTTTCTCGATGCGTTCGAGAAGGATCCGCCCGAGACGGTCGTCCAGATCAATCCGCAGTTCCCGCTCATGATGATCCAGGCGCTCGCGGGCCGGACGTACCGGAAGACCGCTGACGTCCGCCTGGAGAAGTTCCTCGGGAGGGTCTACCGCCGGGCGGACCTCCCGCCTCTGGCGACGTTCCCTCCCGGCCTCCCTTGGAGCGACCGGGCCCGCGCGCTACGCGAGTCCCTGCCGGGCCTCTGGGCGCGCCGCGAATACGCCTTCCTTTCCATCCTCGGGCAGGCCGCCGTCGAATGGGACCCCGCCGACGCCGAGGCGCGACGGTGGCTCCTGCGCGCGGATCCGAATCTCGGCGAGAATCCGGTCCGCTCCCTCGACAACCCGGACGAGTCCCTGGAGCTGCGACCGACCGGGGACGGGATGGCGGCCACATTGAGCCGCGAGGCGGAGCCGCTCGGCCTGACCGACCCGGTCGCCCCCCGCGCGGGTGCGCGCGCCTGGGCGGAGTCGCTCCCCGGGGATTCGGAGGCGTACCTGGTGTTCGGCCTCGGGATCGGCCACGGTCTCGCGGCGCTGCTGGAGCGCGTCCCCGACAGCGCTCGCATCGTCGTGGTCGAGCGCGACCTCGCCCTGTACCGCGAGGCATGGCAGATCCATCCCGGAATGTTCGAGCGCCACGCCAGACGTCTCGTGTGGCACGTCTCGCGCCCCACGGAGGACGTCGCGAAGGCGCTCGCGGGGCTCGACCTGTCGCGCGCCGCGGTCTGCATCGAGCCTCGCGCGGTTGCGGTCGACCCGGCGTACTACGCCGCGCTGGCGGAGGCTCTGGGCGGGAGGCTGCCGCCTGTGCAGCACGCCAGATCGGAAGCGGCTGCCGCATGACGGCACGCGACCGCCTGGTGCGATGGCTGAACCGGCATGAGCAGGCGTACGCCTCCTCGCCCTTCTCCCCCCGGTGGCTCGCGCGGCGGCGCCTGACGCGATTCGTCCGACGAAACGCGGCGCGCATGCGCGGAACGGTCCTCGAAATCGGCAGCGGGGACCGCAAGTGGGCACCCTTCTTCCCCGGCCGCTACCTCTGCCTGGACCACCCCGGCGAGCAGGAGATCCTCCCGCATGCCGAACGCCCCGACGTCTGGGGCGATGCGCTCTCCCTCCCGTTCGCGGACGGGAGCGTCGACGTGATCCTCTGCTCCTCCGTGATCGAGCATGTCACGGATCCCGCCGCTCTGGCTCGCGAATGCGCGCGCGTCCTGCGCCCCGGGGGGACGCTCCTGCTGCAGGGGCCCGGCGACCTCCTGATGACCCACGGGGAGCCGCGGCACTTCTACAACATGACGCGGTACGCGTACCGGCACCTTTTCTCGACCCTCGGTCTCCGGGTCGAGGAGGAGGAGATCCCGCTCGGGACGTTCGCGTCGCTCTGGGAGATCGCCTACGACAAGATCACCCGCCACGCGGGGTTCAATTCGGGCGCCGCGGCGAAGATCCTCCAGTGCGCCCTTGTGGCGGCGACCGCCCCGTTTGTCCCGTTCGTGAGCCTCCTCGCCTGGGCGGTCGACGCCGCGATCCCGGCGGACGGCAAGGGGTACACGTGCATCTCGTTCCTGGCGCGGAAGGGGATGGCGCTGGCGGCGACGGAGGAGCGCCGCGTTCTGTCGGACGCGGCCTGAACTGACCGGGCCCCGGTCCCCGCACTCCGACTCCCGTTTCCCGGCTCCTCGCCCCCCATCACCGATCCCCGCATCCCGATCCCTGTACTCCGGCCACTGCCCCCCGACCTCCGCTTCCCCGCGCCACCGCGGCGCCCCCGTCGAAAACATAAAATGAACGACAATGGCGCTCTTCTGGCGAAAACAACCGGACACACTACGGGGACCACCCTGGCCGACCTGATCCTCGACGGGAACCGGTCAGAACCTCAAAGATCATCCGGCGAGAGATCCTGGCACACAATCAACGAGTATCCGATGGACCGGCGCCGGAAATCTAATCGCCCTGCACGACCACGGCGACGAATGAAACGCGATCGAACGCACGCCTCCCCCCCGGGGCCGCCCTCCGGCACGTTATTGACACCGACATCGCGAACGCCACCGGGCAAGATCAAACCCGGAAAAACGGCCGGGGATAAACCCCGGCCTACCACGTAGAGAGGCAGGACGGGCTTTATGCCCATCCGTACACGAATGACACTGACAATGCCGGACTCCCTACCCCGACTGCGGGGCGTTAGGCTTCGCGCGCTCGCTTACCCTCTGCCGCAAGGCCGGGAACAGGAACGCATCCAGGTCCCCGTCGAGCACCTTCTGGGCGGCGC
>JACQRN010000147.1 GCA_016206515.1 Planctomycetota bacterium
CCGCGCGCGCCGGCGTTCCCCTGGCGCGCCTGCTACAAGACCGCAAGCTCCTGACCGAGGAGGAGATCCTGCGATTCCATGCCGACGCCCTGGGGTTCCGGTACGAGCCGACGCTGCGCGGCCGCGTCGCTCCGGCCGCCTTCGTCGAGCGCGTCGGCGCGCCGTTCGCGCGCGCCCACAACGTCTGCGCGATCCTGGAGGAGGACGGCGCGTACCTCGTCGCGACGGCGCAACCGCTCGATTGCCATCCCCTCGACGATCTCGCCCGCATCCTCGGCGAGCGGATCTCCTGCGTCGTCGCCCCGCGCGACGAGATCGCCGAACTGATCACCCGCGCCTACCAGCGAGAGGGGGAGGAGATCGTCGACCGGATGCTCGAGGACATGACCGGCGAGACGTCCATGGAGGAGGTGGAGAAGGCGGTCGAGGCGACGGAGGACCTCCTGGACGTCGCCTCGAAGGCACCGGTGATCAAGCTCGTGAACATGATCCTGTTCCAGGCGATCAAGATGCGCGCCTCGGACATCCATATCCAGCCGTTCGAGGGGAAGCTGCAGGTCCGGTACCGGGTCGACGGGATCCTCCACGACATGATGACCCCCCCGAAGAAGATCCAGGAGGCGATCGTCTCGCGCATCAAGGTCCAGGCCGGGATGGACATCGCCGAGAGGCGCCTCCCGCAGGACGGCGGGATCTCTCTGAAGGCGGCCAACCGGGACATCGACCTGCGCGTCAGCACGATCCCGACGCTGTTCGGCGAGCGCATGGTCCTGCGGATCCAGGACAAGTCGACGGGGATCTTCTCGCTCGACAGGATCGGATTTCCGGAGACGGACCTCGAACCGTACAAGCAGCTGATCGATTCGACCCACGGCATTCTGCTCGTCACCGGGCCGACCGGATCGGGCAAGACGACGACGCTCTATGCGGCCCTCAGCCGCATCAACACCTCCGACCTCAACATCATCACGATCGAGGACCCGATCGAGTACCACCTCCCCGGGATCAGCCAGACGGAGGTGAACGCGAAGAAGGGGATGCACTTCGCCACGGGCCTGCGTTCCCTCGTCCGCCAGGACCCGGATGTCATCATGGTCGGCGAGATCCGCGACCTGGAGACCGCGGAGATCTCGATCGACGCCGCGCTGACCGGGCACCTCGTCTTCTCGACCCTCCACACGAACGACGCGCCCGGCGCGCTGACCCGCCTGACGAACCTGGGCGTCGAGCCGTTCCTCGTCGCCTCCTCCGTTCTGGCGGTGCTCGCGCAGCGCCTCGTGCGGCTGATCTGCGCGGAGTGCCGCGAGACGTACGCCCCGACGGAGGAGGAGGTCCGCTCCATCGGCCTCGACCCCGGCTCCCCGCGCATCCGCCAGCTCGTGCGCGGGCGCGGCTGCCCCACCTGCCTCCAGAGCGGCTACTCCTACCGGACCGGGATCTACGAGCTGCTGCGCATGGACGCCACGGTCCACGACCAGGTGATCTCCCGCGAGAGCGCCGCGCGCATCAAACAGTCGGCCGTCCAGCGCAAGGCGCTGCGCACCCTGCGCCAGGACGGCGCGGAGAAGGTCCTGCAGCACCTGACGACCGTGGAAGAGGTCCTGCGCCAGACGCAGAGAGACGCTTTTTAGACCGCATGCCCACCTACCGCTACACCGCCCTGAAGCGCGACGGCGCGAAGCATGACGGCCTTCTGACCGCCGACACGCCGCAGGACGCGCGCGGGCGGCTGCACGACATGCAGCTATACGTCCAGCGCGTGGAGGAGGTGCGGCCCGGTGCCGGCGACGGGTTCGGCCGCCTGCTGCTGCGCTACCGTGCCCGCTCGCGGCGCGGCGCGATCGCCCTCCTGACGCGGCAGTTGAGCACGCTTCTGCGGACCGGGATCCCGCTCTCCGACGCGCTCGGCGCGCTCATCGACGAGGAGAAGGACCCCCTTCTCAATCCTGTTCTGCGCGACGTCCGCGAGCGCGTGATCTCGGGCACCCCGCTCGCCCGGGCGCTGGCGGAACACCCCCTGCTCTTCCCCCCCATCTATTCGAACATGGTCGCCGCCGGGGAGGCGAGCGGGACGCTGGACGCGATCCTGAAACGACTGGCGGATTATCTGTCCGGACAGAATCGCGTCCGCAGCCGGTTCGTTGGGGCGCTGATCTACCCGGTGCTCCTGGTGACTGTCGCGATCGTTGCGATCGCCTTCCTCATGATCGTTGTCGTCCCGCAACTCGAGGCGAACTTGTCGAGCATGGGGGTCGACATGCCGTTCCTTACACGATGGCTCATCGCCGCCAGCCAGGCCGTCGCGGTCGGCTGGTGGGTTCCACTCCTTGGCGCTGCGGCCGCCTGGACCGCGATCGCCTCCATGTGCCGCCGCTCCGTCGCCTTCCGCCTGGCGCTCCACGGAGTCGTCCTGCGCACCCCCCTGTTCGGTACGCTCCTCAAAAAGCAGGCGATCGTCCGCTTCTCTCACACCATGTCCACACTGCTCGAGAGCGGCATCACCGCCGTCGATGCGCTCGATATCGTCCGTTCCCTCATGGGGAACGCCGTCATGCAGGAAACCATCGGTGCGATCCGGCAGAGGATCATCGAGGGAGCCGATATCGCGCGGCCGATGCGCGCCTCGGGAATCTTCCCTCCCGTCGTTGCCTACATGATCTCTGTTGGCGAGCGGACCGGGGAACTCGACAAGGTCCTCGCGCAGCTGTCCGAGTCTTTCGAGGAGGAGATCGACGTCGCGATCGAGCGTTTCCTCTCCCTCATCAGCCCCATCATGATCATCTGCCTCGCGGTCGCGATCGGGCTTATCGTCCTCTCGATCCTCTGGCCCATCATGGAAATGACGACATCGTTCCAGACGGGCCGGTGAACCCTATAATAAGCCTATGCGGAGGCGCTCCGGATTCACGCTGATCGAGATCATGGTCGTGATCTGCATCGTCGGCCTCCTGTCGGCGTTCGCCGCATTCAAGCTCCGCGGGGTCATCGCGGGCTCGAAGCGCACGACGACCCTGGGACGGATCCAGCAGCTTTCCACCACGATCGAGCGGTACGCCATGGACCATCAGGGACGCTACCCCACCACCGCGCAGGGCCTGCAGCACCTGACGACCGAGAAGGTTCCAGGGTCGAGCGAAACCTATTTGTCGACGGAGGACCTTAAGGATTCGTGGGGGAATCCATACGCCTACCAAATCCCCGGCAAGCAGGGAAATTTCGACGTGATCGCCTACGGCCGCGATGGCCGCCCCGGCGGGACCGACGAGGACGAGGACCTCACCGACGACATGGTCGGCGGGCAGTAGCCGCCCGCGCATGACGACGTCCGCTTCGCGCTTGGCGCTTCGCGCTTCGCGGAGACCCGGCTTCACTCTCCTCGAGATGCTTGTCGTCACCGCGATCCTCGCGGTGCTGTTCGCATTCGCGGGGTTCCGCGCGGCGTCCATGACCCAGTCGGGCCGGCTCGGATCGGCGTGTCGCGGTCTGGGCGGGACGATGCGCCAGGGGGCCCTGCTCGCGCGCCAGAGGGACCACGCCGTCGTCCTGCGCATCTCCGCGGAGGGTGACGCGTACGCCCTCGCGATCCCGGGGGCGTCTTCCGCCCTCCTCCCCGAGTCCCCCGTGGCCTCCTTCCAGGAGCGCCGCCTCCCGACGGGGATCCGGATTGAGTCCGCCCCCGGCGCCACGCGCGCCCAGGACGGCACGCTGCAGGTCGTGATCGCCCCGCACGGGGCCGGGACGACCGCGGCATTCCACCTGTCGGCGCCCGGCCATACGCAACGGACCGTCTTCGTACACCCGGTCACGAACGCCCTCGTCATCGCGGAGGGGCATCTGAAACCGGAGGACATGCTCGTTCGAGAGGTCGAAGAGGAGAATGAAGAGTGAGTGCATCGTCCGGCTTCACCCTCCTCGAAGTCCTCCTCGCCACCGTGATCTTCGGCCTTGCGGTCGCGGTCCTGGGGATCTCCACCACGGGCGCCCTGCGACAGGTCTCAGAGGCGCGGCTGATGAACGAGGCGACCCTCACGATGCAGGACCGCCTCGGCATCCTCGAGAGGGACGGTCTGCCGCAGGAGGAGGGCTCAACATCCTGGGAAGCGGTCGAGCCGCCCGAGACGCCGCGTCTCCTGATTTCCGGCACGCCGACGCCGGTGGAAGGGCTTTTCTGGCGCCGGGTCGTGACGGCCGCCACGCTTCCGGACCCGCAGACGCAGGAGGACTCCGAAACGTTCATGGAGATGGTCGTGGAAGTCGGGATCGCCCGCGCCGATCGCGGAGGCGACGTCCGACCGCTTCTGTCCCTGACGGCGAGGTATCCGAAGGCGCAGGAGGGTGGAGAATGATCGCGTCCATCCCGGCCCGCGACTTGACACCCTCTGTCGTCCCGAGGTCCGCGATGTTTCCGCGGACCGAGGGACCTATGTCTGTCGCCCGAGCATTGAACACAGGTCCCTCGTCGCTCGAGCGCAGATCGACGGCTCCTCGGGACGACAGGAGACAAAGGCCCCGGAGCAGGCTCAAACGGTCTCGCACCCTGTACGCCGCTTCACACATACCTCTTCGCTCTTCGCGGACCTCCGGCCTCACCCTCCTCGAAACCGTCATCGCGGTCGCCCTGATGTCGCTCCTGGTCCTCACCGCCTTCGGATACGTCCGGTCCCTCTGGCGCGCCCAACGGGCGATCGAGTCGGAGCCGACGCTTTCGGAGCAGGCCGGCGCCCTGCTGGACCTGATCGACAGGGACCTCCGGCGCCTCCCGCGGACGATCCAACCGCCTGAGGCCGTCCGCTTCGCGGCCTCGGACGAAGGGGGTGCGTTTCAGGTCGACTTCACCTCTCACGCGGATTCGGTCGATACGGAGACCGCCCGCCCGTCGGACCTCGCGGAAGTCGGGTACGAACTCCGGGCCGATCCACGGCGCCCCGGCTGGCTGCGCCTCTACCGGAGGGTCGATCCATCGCCGGATGACGAGTCCCGCGAGGGAGGGACCCTCACGCTCCTGTCCGACCGGGTCCTGGCGCTGGGCTGGCGCTTCCATTCCCCGGGGGCGCCGGTCGACGACAGCGGATGGAAGGAGACCTGGGCCGGCGGCGGGGAAGAGGGGGTTCCGGACCTCGTGGAGATGACCCTGACACTGGGCCTCCCCCCCGCCGACAGGGGCGGCACCGTCGTTCATCGGACGTTCCGGATGATCGTCCCGACGGACCGATAATCTCCTGTCTCCTGTCTTCCGACTCCTGTCTCCTATAATCCCCCGATGCCCACACGGATCGCCGTCCTGGGATCGACCGGCTCGATCGGGGTACAGACCCTGGAGGTGATCGAGGCGCTCGGGGACGGGGCGCGGGCCGTCTCGCTCGCGGCGCGGTCGAAGTGGGAGAAGATGGCCGAGCAGTGCCGCCGCTTCCGGCCCGATGCGGCCGCCCTGGAGGACGCCGAGGCGGCCGAACGGCTTCGCCGAGAGCTCGGAGGGGGCTCGAAGACCCGCGTCCTGTCGGGAACCCAGGGGATCTGCGAGCTGGTCGCCGGTGGCGCGTGCGACCCGCCCTCGCCGGGATCGTCGGGCGCGCCGGTCTCGAGGCGACGCTCGCCGCGCTGGAGTCCGGCGTCGACGTCGCGCTCGCGAACAAGGAATCGCTCGTTGTCGCCGGGGATCTCGTCTGCCGCACCGCGCGCCGGACGGGGGCCCGCCTGATCCCGGTCGACAGCGAACACTGCGCCATCGACCAGGCGCTGCGCGCCGGCCGCAAAACGGAGGTCGCCCGGATCCTCCTGACCTCCTCCGGCGGCCCCTTCCGGACCCGTCCCCTGGGGACCTTCGACACGATCACGCCCGAGGAGGCGCTGCGGCACCCCACCTGGAGCATGGGGCCGAAGATCACGATCGACTCCGCCACGCTCATGAACAAGGCGCTCGAGGTGATCGAGGCGAAGTACCTGTTCGACGTCAAACCCGACGCGATCGAGGTCGTCGTCCATCCCCAGTCGATCGTCCACTCCCTCGTGGAATTCCGGGATGGATCCGTCGTCGCCCAGCTTGGTCTTCCCGACATGCGCCTGCCGATCCTCTATGCGCTGACCTACCCGGACCGCATCGATGCAGGGCTCCCCCGCCTCGACCTTACGCGCTCGGGCCCTCTCACGTTCGAGCGCGCGGACCCCGCGCGCTACCCTGCGCTCGCCCTCGGGTACGAGGCCGCCCGCGCAGGGGGCACCGCCGAGGCGGCCCTGAACGCCGCCAACGAGGTGGCCGTCGGTGCCTTCCTCGACCGTCGCATCGGGTTCCTCCGTATCGCGCAGGTTCTCCGGGAGGTCCTGACCGGCCATGCGACCGGAACATCCGGCACCTTGGGGGCCGCGATCGAGGCGGACCGCGTGGGTCGCGATAAGGCCGGCGACGCCCTCCGCCCCGCAGGAGCCGCGAACGCATGATGGCGCACTACCTGCTCACGGCGCTCCAGTGGACCTGCGTGATCCTCGGGATCGGAGGGGTCATCACCCTGCACGAGTGGGGCCATTTCATCGTCGCCAAGTTGTGCAGGGTCCGCGTCGAGCGGTTCTCGATCGGGTTCGGCCCGGCCCTCTGCCGCTGGCGGCGCGGGGAGACCGAATACTGGATCTCCTGGGTCCCCTTGGGCGGGTACGTGAAGATGACCGGGGAAAATCCGGACGGGCAGGATTCGGACGACCCGCGGGCCTTCCACATGCAAAGCGCCTCTCGCCGCGCGGCGATCGCCCTGGCGGGGATCACGATGAACCTCCTGACCGCCTTCGCGCTGTTCACCGTGGCCTTCCAGATCGGGGCTTCCTTCCCGGGCCCCGAGATCGGCGGCGTCGAGGAGCCCAGTCCCGCGTGGGCCGCCGGCCTGCGCGCGGGGGACGTGATCCGATCCATCGGAGGCGTCCCGGTGGTCGGATTCGCGGACATCGCCGAGACGATCGCCCACAACGACACCGAGGACGGGATCCTCATCGAATTCGAACGCCAAGGCCGTCTCACCCCGGACGGGGCCCGACTGCTGCTCGAAGAGGGGGTCTGGAACGATGCCGGAGATCTTCTCCGCTGGCGCGCCGGAGCGCCCTGGACCCCCCCCCTGGGGATCGCCCCGGGGGACGAAGTGACGGGAGGGGAAGTTCGCTCGCGCTTGGAACTCGCAGCAGCCTCCGCCGACGGGACGGAGTTCGCATTCCGCGGACGCCTGCCGATCGTCCCCGAGCGGAACGAGACGCTCGGGTTCCAGACCATCGGGATCGCTGCGACGAGCGACCTGCGCGTCGCCAAGCTCATCAGCGAGAACGGCAGCGCCCCGGCCCTGGAGGCGGGGATCCTTCCGGCCGACCGGATCGTGGCGGTCGACGGCACGGCGCTCTCCTCGTGGGAGGAGTTCACGGAGTACGTCCGCGCCCGACCCGGGACGACGATCCGCATCGATCTGGAACGGGGAGGCGAGAAGCGGACCGTGGAGGCGATCCCCCGACCCCATCACTCCTGGAGGATCGGCGTCGAACTGGGAGGACCCTCCAGCGAGATCGCCCACGTCCGTCCCGGGAGCCTCGCCGACCGGATCGGCCTGCGCCGCGGGGACCGCTTCGTCGAATCCCCCCTCGGATCCGGCGACCCGGACGGGACCCCCGTGGAGGCCCGCGCCCGCTGGCAGGCGCCGGAGCCGGCGCTCCTCATCCAGCGGGTCGGCGGCGAGGCCCGCGTGACGCTGCCGTCCGCGGACGGCTCCGGACCGACTCCACCGTGGGAGGATGTGATCGAGGGGATCCTGTGGGCCCCCACCGTCTCCGGCGTTGCCGCAGGAGGGGCCGCCGAACAGGCCGGCCTCCAGCCCGGTGACCGGATCGAACGGGCCTGGATCGGAAGCGAGGAGAACCCCGTTCCCGTCCGGCTCTGGTCGGACATCCCCGCGATCGTCTCCGCCTCCGCGGGGGAGAACCTTCGGCTGGAGGTGACGCGCGGGAGCGGACGTGCGACCGTCGAGATGCATGCCCGCCTGGACGAGAGGAATCCGACCGGCGCCCTGGGGATCCTCCCCGCCGACCGCCTCGTCACGCAGAGGATCGCCAACCCCTGGCGCGCGTTCCTGTTCGGGGTGCGACGGTGCTGGATCGAGATCCAGAAGATCCCCCGCTTTCTAGGCCGGCTCGTCGACCGGTCCGAGCGAGCGATCGACGTGAAGAACCTCGCCGGCCCGATCGCGATCGCCCAGGTCGCCTCCCGCTTCGCCGACTGGGGGGTCGGCTCCTTCATCTACTTCTTCGGATTCGTCAGCGTGCAGCTGGCGGTCCTGAACCTCCTGCCGATCCCGGTCCTCGATGGGGGGCACCTCCTCTACATCGCGCTGGAGAAGATCAAGGGCGGACGGTTGAGCGACCGCGCGCAGGCGATCGGGCAGTACATCGGATTGGCGCTCCTCCTGCCCCTGATGGCGCTCGTCTTCTACAACGACATCGCCCGCCTGATCTCGCGCCTCCTCGGGGGGTCATGAGCCTGTTCGGGATCCAGGCGAACCGCCGCGAGGCGCGCATCCTCCTGTCCGAGGTCGTCGGGATGTCTCGGCTCGATGATGTCATCCCGTATTGAGGGGACGTTGCGCGCGTACTTCCGCCTGATCCGCCTCCCGCTCGTCCCCACCGCCATCGCCGACACCTGGGCGGGGTGGTTCCTGGGAGGGGGAACGATGGAGGCACGCCCACTCGCTGGGCTGGCGGGCTTCTCCGCCTGCGCCTACGCCTTCGGGATGGTCTTCAACGACCTGTGCGACCTTCCGAACGACCGGATCGAGCACCCGGAGCGCCCCCTCCCCAACGGAGCGGTCTCCCGCCGCGCCGCGGGGGCCATGGCGCTCACGCTCCTCGGGGTGTCCATGCTGGCCGCGTGGCGCCTGCCCTCTGGGGCGCGGACGGTCGCCTGCGCGCTCCTAGGCGCGATCGCCGGCTACGACGCCCTCTTGAAGCGATGGGCACCGGCGGGCACCGTGGGGATGGGCCTGTGCCGGACTCTGAACCTCCTGACGGGAGCGCTTGCGGCGGCTACCCCCTTCGGCCCCCGGCCTGCGGCCTGCGCAGCGGCCATCGGACTCGGCCTCTACATCACGATCGTGACCTCCGTCAGCGTGCGGGAGGCCGTGAACCCCGCCCTTGGCATCTGGGTCCGCCGGGGGATCCTCCTGCTGATCCCCCTCGATGCCGCGCTCTGTTTCGCGGGGACGCGGAACGC
>JACQRN010000135.1 GCA_016206515.1 Planctomycetota bacterium
CCACAACATCCTGCGGTACGTGGCGCTGACGGGATAGGACGAAGGGAGGCGGACGCCGGCAGGGATCGACGGGTCAGAGGCGAGAAACGCTCGGGAACGGCGCCGGGGCCGCCAGCCGCGATTCGTTCTCGCGCTCTCAGCAGATGGAGGGGGGCAAGATGGCCATTGCCGGTGTCGGTGGTCTTCTTTGCTGCCTCCCAGCCTTCTTCATGCCCTGGGCGTACAACCTGCAAAGCTCGATCATCTTTCAGCTTGATCGCGAGACCGGGGCTCCTCCCCCGCCCCCCGAGGAGTCGTCGCCACGATAGCGAAGGCTGGGGCGGGAGGAGGAGGCGCCGCGATGAACTGGATGCGGTTCACCTGCGATGGCGCGCACGAAAGAGGGGCGCGGGCTACCGGTTCATGCCTCGACTGTGGCCGGGGGGTCTGCCGCAACTGCGGCTACCGGAGGGGATCGGGCATGCAGTGCAAGTGGTGCCACGACGTACAACCCTCTGCGCCGATGCATGGGGCTGCGAAGCAGGGACAACTCCGAGACATCTCGGGCGGACTCGGCCTCCCCGACCGAGCCGCCGCCGATCTCCTGCAACCCCTCGACCGCCTCCCGCAGCCACTTGAGGTCAAAATGCACGCAGGGGCGTCCAAGGGATCCTATGATGCCCGGTCTGGCCCCGAGAGCCCGCAGCAGGTGTCAGGAGGAAGCGCCCCGATGAAGCTGCTCGCCGTGGCGATCATGCTCGTTGGACTCGGCGCGATGGGACTCTACGGCTACACACGACACCTTGAGAGCACCCGATACGAGCTGCAGCCGACCACACACCCCAGCATCGTGCACAAGATCGACAGGAGAACAGGAGAGGTCACGATCATTCGCGGAGGCCGTGAGGAGACCGTCTCTCCCCAGCCCCCTGCAAACCCAGGAGCCGAGGCGATCGGGCTGGTGCAGCATTCGTCATTTCGGTTGCTCTTCTCGACCACCGGCACGCCACACCCCTTGGGTGACCCGGATGCGATTACGGTTGACTCGTTTATCGCAAAGGAGATGCGTGGCTTGCGCGGAGACCTCCTCGTCGTCGGGTGGCGGGCGGAGCGCTGGCCGACAGACGACCCCACCTCACAAACTTTCCTTGTCAGCCACGTCTATCAGCATGCGGGCAAGGAGCACGGTTACTACTTCGAGGTCCTCCTCGACGCGAACATCGTCCGCCTCGTCAATGGCGACGCCGATTTGACACGCAAGTATGGGCGTGTGAGGTGACATGGCGGAACTGTGCCTCCTGCTCACGATCCTCGCGGCCGGGCACCTTCTCTCCTGGTGGACGGGCGGGGACGCCTGACGACGCGGTGCGGACAGTCACCCACACACCGTGCCCCTCATTGCGAGGCCGTGCAATCCGACGTAGATGTGGCACATGGCCCGACCGCCAAAAACATGGAAACCTCAGGACCGAGATCTCCTGCGCGCCTGTTTCGAGGCTATCGGAGAGGCGCTCGGCAACGTCACCCTGACGGCAGTTCAGCAACTCGAAGCGATACGCCAGGCACAGGAGATCGGGATGCGGCTTCTCTCGGAGACGGAGAAGTTCATCTTCATTACCCTGCTCGCTGACGACAAGGTTCTCGTGAACGGATCCGAATGGACCCGCCAGCCCGAGGTCCTGCGCCACTTTATTGAGCAATCTCAGCACAGCAAACCCGTCTCTCTCGACGATGACTTCTGGAAGGGATGCGGACGCGAAGAAGCGCGTGACCAAGTGAAGCGGATCCGAAGAGAACTCCGCACCGAGACCGGGCGGGAGGTCATAGAGCACTTCGACGGACCCCGTTCAGGCAAGTATCGATTCGCGCAGCGTGGCGTCGTCCTCGTGCCGCTCCATTGAATTGCCCGAAGTCCTCGTAGACCGTTATGAATCGCCCCGGGAAGGGCTTTCACGTAATTCCGTTCCCTAGACCGTGCGACTCCTGTGGGGGACCCTTCACGCATGGGGCCAATCCCCCACAGGAGGTGGAACATGGGATCGCGGATTGCTTGGTTCACGTGGGCGGGACTGCAACAGTTCCTGCGGGGCGAGGGTGTCCGAGTGTCGCGGCGAATGCTGGAGGTTGCAGTCGAAACCGGTCGGCTCCCCGACGCGGATCGGGACAGCTCGGGGAACCGGATCTGGACGCCCGAGGACGCCGCACGAATCGCGGACTACTTCCGCGAGCGGGAGTCGCGCCGTGGCCGCCGGTAGGGCAGCGTCGACCGCCGCGCGGCTCGTGCAACTGGTCGAACGCGATGCAACCATGTTTCACGCGCCGGACGGGGTGGCCTACGTGCGCCTGCAACACGCCGAGCGCTTCGAGGTCCATCCGGTCCGGTCCGGGCAGTTCCGCGCGTGGCTCGCCAAGGCGTTCTTCGACAAAACACGAGGGAGGCGCGCCCCGTCGTCGCAAACCCTGCAAGACGCGCTGGGTGTCCTAGAGGCGCGTGCCCTCCACGACGGGGAGGAGCACCCGGTCTCAGTCCGGCTCGCCGAATCCGCCGGTCGCCTCTACGTCGATCTGTGCGACCTGGAGCGCCACGTCGTGGAAGTCTCGCCCGACGGTTGGCGGGTCCTGGACGATCCGCCCGTCCGGTTCGTCCGCCGCAGGGGGATGCGGGCACTACCCTATCCTGCACGGGGCGGATCGATCAACGCGCTGCGACAGTTCGTGAACGTACGGAGCGAGGACGACTTCCGCCTCCTGGTGGGCTGGCTCCTGCAGGCCGCGCGCCCGAGGGGACCGTACGCCGTGCTGGCGCTCGTTGGTGGACAGGGGAGCGCGAAGTCCACCACGGCCCGCGTCCTGCGCGCCCTGCTCGATCCCAACGAGGCGCCGCTGCGCGCCGCGCCCCGGGAGGAGCGGGATCTCGCCATCTCGGCTGCGAACGCCTGGGCGGTCTGCTTCGACAATGTCTCCCGCCTGCCCGACTGGATGTCGGACGCGATCTGCCGCTTGGCAACCGGCGGGGGCTTCGCCACGCGCGAGCTGTACAGCGACCGCGAGGAGACGATCCTCAACGTCCAACGCCCCGTGCTCCTCAACGGAATCGAGGAGTTCGTCGCGCGCGGGGACCTGCTCGACCGCACAATGCTCGTGTACACCCCCGCGATCCCGGACGGCGCGCGGCGCTCGGAGCGCACGTTCTGGCAGGAGTTCGAGCGGGAGGCC
>JACQRN010000136.1 GCA_016206515.1 Planctomycetota bacterium
CCTCGAGGGCGCCGCGCACGCAGGCCGCGTCGCAGACGTCTCCGCGCACGAACTCGACGCCGTCCGGCAGGGCGGGCCGCCCACGCACCTCGCCATGCACCTGCGCCACGAGGGAGTCGAGCACGACGACCCCCCCCGTCGCCGCGCCGGACGAGCGCCGCCGAAAGGCGCGAACCGATAAAACCGGCGCCGCCTGTGACCAGAACCCTGCGCGTCACGAAGCGCTCTCCCCCACCGACCTCGCGGGGATCCCGACGACCGTGCACCCCGCCGGGACATCCTCGAGCACGACCGCGTTGGCGCCGACGGTTACGCCGTCCCCGAGGGTGATCCCCCCCAGAACCTTCGCGCCGGCACCGACGGTGACACCAGCGCCAAGGACCGGCCGTTTCGAGGGATCGAAGAGGATGTCCAAGTCCTTTGCCCCGAGCGTGACCCCCTGGAAAATCGTGGCGTTGGACCCCACCTGCGATGCACCGATCACCACCCCGTTGGCGTGCGGGAGGACGAGACCGGGACCGATCCGCGTCTGCCGCGCGACCTCCAGGCCGAACACGACTCGCGCCAGCATGAACCAGGGAGCGGAGAGACGCCGCCAGCCGGCCGTACTCAACGCGCCCCCGATGCGGCACAGCAGCACCGGGCAGAATCGCGGGTCGAAGAACCCGCGCGCGATCCCGAACGCGCCGGGAGGCCTCCCCCGCAATCGGGCGAAGTCCCCGGCCAGAACCTCACGGAGCGACCGCTCACCCATGCGGGAGGATTGTAACGTTTGGCCTCTCCCGAGCAGGAGGAGGGCCGTGTAGCCCCGGATCGCATCGGACGCGCCGGGGGGGGTAGAATCCGTCCCCGGATGACCGGACAGTGGAAGGCGGCCGGCTCGCGAGGCTCGATCCCGATCCGGGTCGTTGTCGTCGTTGTCGCCGTCGTTGCGGTGTTCCTTGTCGCGCTTCGGGTCCGGCTCGCGGGCGGACCCGGGGACGTTGGGGACCTCCCCGGACCGGGGCACGGATCGGTGGGGGTCCAGCCCGTGGCGGGACCGCCCGTGGCGGGACCGCCGGTGGCGGGACCGCCGGTGGCGGTGCCGCTGCGACCGATCGATGCGGCCGTCGGTGCCGGCGTCGAGCGGACCATCGGGGAGATCGGTGAGCGCGTGGCCGGGAGCCTGACGGAGGGGCAGCGGGAGGCGTTGCGAACGCGCCTGGCGCCGATCCGGTCGCGGCGACTCGCGCAGGAGGGACGGGTGGCGCAGGCCCCCCCGGACGCGGAAGACCGATCCGGCTTGTCGCGGCGGCTCGCCGAGATCCGCGCGGAGGAGGAGATCGCGATCGAGACGCTGCTGCTGACGGGACAGTTCGACCTGTATGAGGAGGACTGGGATCCGGAGGACCCGGACGCCTACGTCGCCGGGGAGGATCCGGTCGAAGACCACCCGTCGGTCGACGTCGAGCGCCACGCGCGTGCGGAGGCGGCCGCGGCCGTCGAGCGGATCCGCCTCGCGCTCGGCGGGACACCGGTTGTGGGAGAGGGGGGAGACGCGGCTCTTTCCCCGGAGGAGGAGGCGCGGCTTCAGGCGGCGCTCGAGCGGTACTATGCGCGCCGTCTCATGATCGACCGTCGCGTACCGTTCCTGTCGGGGGATCGGGCGCGTCTTTCCGCCACCCTGGGACGGCTGACGCGTCACCAGGAGGAACGTGAAGGCGCCCTCCGGCACATCCTCGGGGAAGACCGCTTCGCATCGCTCCGGGGGGGCGGCCTGGATCTGGACCTGGACTGATCGTCGTGCCGGGTGGCGGGGCCGTCCCCGTCACCGGGGCGGGGGTTGCGGGCCCGTGAAATCGAACAGGATCTGGGCGCCGAGGCTCGTCGCGCGTGGATCGTTGGATGTCGCGATCCCGTCCTCGCCGACGCGGATGTCGATCGAGGCATCGGGGTGCTGTGTCTGCATCGTGTACAGACCCGGGATCAGGCGGAGCGTGCGGGTCGGGCGGACCGCGTCGTAGTCCGTGACCGCGAAGAGGCGCCAAGCGCACGCGGCATAGACGTTGAGCGTGATCGTGTGGACCCCCTCCGGACCGACCGCGAGGCGCCGGAACCCGCCGGTCGCATGGCCGACCGTCTCGGTGACGTTCCCCTCCCCGTCGACCCAGAAGAAGAAGGTGTTGAAGACCGACTGGAACATGTAGATACCTGGCAGGAGGTTGATCGTCCGCGCAACGTCGCGCGTATAGCCGATCTGCCCCTGAACGCGCCAGGGGCCGTCCGCGGCCCAGGTGACCGTCACGGGGCGCTGGCGGCTCAAAGCCGATGTATCGAACGAGAGGGCGTGGTCCCCGCCGAGCGCGTAGGGGTAGGCGGTCGTGACGAAACCGCTTCCACTCACATCGAAGGAGAAGTTGTCCGGACCGTTGAAAAAGAGGTGCCGCCCCGTTGGAAGCGTCACGACCTGCGTCCCCGGCTGCTGGAACAGGTCGTGGTAGAACCGGATGAACCAGTCGTACGGCCACGCCACGGTGACATCGTGCAGGAACGCCGCCGGGTCGGCCAGGAACAGGTCCGCGCCGTTCGTTGTTGCGTGCGCGAAGCGCGTGGTCAGCGTCCCGTTGGGATTCACCGTCAGGTTGAAGCGGAGCACACGCTCGATCACGAAGGGGTAGGTCCCCGGCAGCGCACCGAGGGGAACCGCCGCGGCGGTCGTCTCGCCGTCGGTCACCCCCGGGATCTCCCACCGCGTCCCCGCGCTCGGAAAATGCACCGCGAACGGGACGACCCGCGCGGGGTCGAATGCGAGGGAGGCCGTCCCCCCGAAGACGCCCGGGCTCGCGGTCGTCACGGTCCCGTCCGTCCCGAGGTTGAACCCCGCCACGACGGTCGTCCCGACACGGACCTGGTGCGCGCCCGGGATCAGGACATGGACCGTCTCCGGGTCGCGGGTGGGGGGGAGCCCCGAACCGGAGACCGCGTGGCGGCCGGCCCCCGGCGGCCAGGTGACGCGGACCCCGATTTCATGGATCGAAAGCGAACCCAGTCCCCCGGTCGCCCACGGGGCGCTTGTCGTCACGAGCCCCCCCTCGTCGAGGGCAAAATCCAGGAAGTCGACCCCGCGCCGGAGCTGCCAGTGGCCCGGCAGAAGCGCCAGTTCGAAGGAGGACGCAGCCGGAAGAAGCGCCCCCCCCTGCACGAACGACCAGCGTCCGTCGCCGATCTGCGACACGCCGACCGCGTGGAGGCGGTCGGCGCGGACCGTCAGGATGCCGCGTCCACCGGTCGCCAGGGGCGAGGCTGTCGTCACCGTCCCGTCGAACCCGACGGCGAAGGCGATCTGGTTGTTGTTCCCGTAGTGCAGGTGGTGCGCCCCCGGACGGAAGTGGACCGTCCTGTCCCCCAGGACCGGAAACGGGACCGCGCAGACCGCCCAGGCGGCGGGTGTCTGAGGCCAGTCGACGAGGACCGGCCAAGCCGGGAAGACGATCCGCAGCGTGCGCAAGGCCCCCTCCCAGGCGGAGGCGTCGCCCGGACAGAGGACCCCGCCCGCTGCCGTCACCTCGAAGGGGAAGGAGAAGTGGTCGGTCACGAACTCGTACCGGCCGCAGGAAATCCGCAGGGACGCGCCCGGCGCATCGGTCGGACCGATCACCCCCGGGATCCGCCAGGCGCCGGCCTGCGGGTTCCAGCCGGCGATGTGAACCTCGAAAAAGTGCCACGGCTCGCGGATCGTGAGGATCCCCGCCCCCCCCTCGCCATGCGGGCAGTCGGCGGCGACGGTCCCGTCCGCGGCGACGGAGAAGGCGAACGACGCGTGCGCGCCGGAGACGGCCAGCCAGCGTCCCGGCAGGAGCCGGATCCCTCGCGTTTCGCCGCTCGGGGTCTCCGAACGGCGGACCCCCTCGACCCGCCAGGCCGTCGCGGTCCGGTTCGTGACGGTGAGAGGAACCAGCGCAGGGGTGTCGATCGCCAGACGGCCTCCGTGCGCGCGGGCTTGCGGATCCTCCGTGCGGACCTCGACACGCCCGGCGCCCCGGCCGTTCGGGACGGCGGAAACCTCGAACGCGAGGGTGTTCAGACCGTACTGCAGCCGGTACGTCCCGGATGCGAGATCGAAGACCCGTTCCGGCCCCGCGCCAGCGCGCAGCGGCTCGGAACCCGCGACACCCCACGCCCCGATCGGTTCGGGAAGGTGGACATGCACCTCCGCGGCGGACGCAAGCACGGGGAGGACGACGAGGGGTGCCGCGCCCGCCAGGAGCCGGGTGATCAGGGGGGAGCGGCCGATGGGTCCATTCATGACTGCGCCAGCCATCCTAGCATACGCCTCAAACGATCCGATAGGTCGCATGCTGCGGGTTGTCAGCCCCGTTCTCCCACCGCGCGCGCGTACAGAGAACCCCGGAGAAGACACCGACGAAGAGAGTCGTGGGGGCATCGGCGAACTTCGAGGTCGTCAGGGACATCACGGCGATTCCGACGAGGGAGAGGAAGAACCCGAAGGCGAGCCCCTTGTGCGGGGGGTCGTCCAGGACAACCGCCAAGTCCCACTGCATCCGCATCAGGCGGACAAGGAACCAGAGGAACACCACCAGCCCCAAGGCGCCCAGTTTCAGGAGCATGAAGAGGTATCCGTTGTGCAGGAACAGCGTCTGGCGGATCTGCCCGTGCTCGCCGCCGCGCGCGCCCGGCGTCCCACGAAAAGGGATCCGGTGACCGAGCCCGTATCCGACAAACGGATGGCGGGCGACCTGTTCAAGCGTGTACTGCGCCTCCAGGACGCGGGCGAACCACGAGAGGTCCTGCTCCCCCCCTCCCTGGAGCACCGCCCCCAGCCGCTCGTAGCGCCCGCGGAGCCGCTGCGCGGTGCGCCCGGTCCCCTCGAACAGGAACCACGACAGCGCGACCGCCCCGATCAGGAGCAGCGCCGCACGGAACGACCCCGCGACCCTCTCCCCACGGCGCAGGCGCCCACGGCGCAGGCGTGGACCGAGCGCCAGGGCCAGGGCGAGAACGAACAGCGTACTCAACCAGTACGTTCGCGTCCCCGAAACGACGAGCGTCGCGCCGAAGAACGCCATCGAGGCGAGGAGGGACGCGATCCGTCCCGGCCTCGTCTCGTACAGGAGCAATCCGAGGCAGAGGAAGAAGGCGGATTGCCAGAAGACGGCGCCTCCGGAGCCGCGCACGACCCAGGTATCCAGGACGTAGTAGAGGCGCGAGGCGGCGGCGCCGGGGAAGGCGAAGGAGACGAGATCCCGCAACGTGACCAGGTAGCAGAACGCCACGAAAACCGCCACCGGCCGACGCAGATCCCCCTCGCTGCGCGCGGTGTTCACGAAGATGAAGAAGACCAGGTAGTTCAGGAGGGGCGAGAGGTCCCGCAGCCACCAGACCAGCCCGTTCTCGTAGTACAGGGCCGGGAAGGCCGAGAACAGGAGGACCCCGGCAAAGACCAGCAGGGAACGGTTCAGGGGGGTCCGGACAAACCGTTCCTGGGCGTGGACGATCATGTGGCTGACCCACCCGGCGAAGACCGACACGTAGACGATCTGGAAGAACACCTCTCCGGCGGCCACCCCCTCGGTGGACCCGACGAGGTACAACTGGGTCACCATCAACCCCAGAACGCCAACCAGGGGCCGTGCGAAGCTCGCCCCCAGGATCGCCAACGCCGCGACGAGCCCGAGCGCCCCCGCCCCATAGGCGCTCCCGGCGACCCCGCAGGCGACCGCGGCGGCCCCGACGAGGGCCGCGACCCACGGGAATGTGCCCCCGCCCGGCGCGGTGGACCTCACGCACGTTCCGCGGCGACCGACCCTGCGGGGACACACTCCACAACCAGGGTCTCGGCGAAACGGAGTCCGGTACACCCGTGCAGCATGCGCTCCGGCAGCACGACGGCACACGCATTGACGAACCGGGCCGCGGCGTTGCGAGCGCGGCGCGCGAAGGCCGCGCCTCCCCGAAAGCCCCCCACAAGCCGCAAGGGGACCTTGAACCGGACGCCACGGACCCGCCGGATGCGGAACCCGGATCCCTCCACGAGATTCGACAGGGAGGCAAGGTCGAACTGCCGGTGCACATAACGAAAGACCGTCCCGTCCGCGGGCACGCACGCGGCATTCTGCGTCTCGATCCACGCGCCATCCGAACCCTGAAAACGATAGAAGGTCCCTTCCGCACCGGCATCGCCGTAGATCTGCGGCACGGTGAGGATCACGCGCGCCACCGGCGAGCACACCGCGCGCAACCCGCACAGGGCCCGGGCGGGGTCCAGGAGGTGCTCGATCACCTCCGAACAAACCACGAGGTCATACGGCCCGCGCACGCCGAGGGACTCCGCGTCCCCCTGCAGGAAGCGCGCGCGGTCTCCCATCCCGTAACGACGCGAGAGGTCCGCGGCCGTCCGCAACTGGGGGAGCGACAGATCGACCCCCACGGCGCGTGCGGCGGGGAAGCGCCGCAGGTAGTGGATCGTATAGATCCCTACCCCGCACCCCACATCCAGGAGACGCAACCGCTCGCCGGAGAGAGGCCCCAGAAGATCCAGGATCGCCTCCAGAATCGCGCGATATCCGGCGTCGGACGGCCACAGATCCGCATCGACCCGGTTGAGCCACTCGTGCTCCCACCCCTCCTGGTAGCACCGGAAGAGATCCGAGCGGGTGACCGCCCCCGACCCCTTGGGCGGCACGTCACCTCCCCCAGTCGCGCGCGATCGCCCGGATCAGACGGTTGAGCGCCCGGTCGGCCCAGGAGGCGTCCGGCGCGTCGCCGGGGCCCGTGGGCGAGAGCGAGCCGATCCAGAGCCCGACGAGGATGCACAGGAGAACGACCACGACGTACCGGAACTTCCGCTCCCAGAGCGACAGCACGAAGATCTTCATCCGGACCCAGCGGAGGGTGAGGGGGGAGGGCTTCCCCGGCTCCCCGCGCAGGGAGAAGTGGACGTTCAGGAGCAACGCCGTCAGGAACCCGACGATCGCGCCGAGCAGGAACCCGACGGCGAGATGGAGCATCGAAGGGCTACTTCCCCGGCACCAGGGCGTCCTCGATGCGATCGTAGCACGACAGGAACCGGTCGAGCGAGACGAGCCCCAGGACGCGCCGCACGCTCCCGTTCGCCCCGGCGACCGCCACGCTGCCGCCGTACCCCTGGACCTTCTGGAACGCGCCCATCAGGACCATGCACCCCGGGCTCGACAGGTTCTCGAGCGTCGAGCAATCCAGCACGATCCGCCCCACCTTCTTGGACGCCAGACCATCGAGCGCCGCCCCGAGCTCCTTCACCCCTCCCTCCGTCAGGCGCCCCTCGAGCCGAACGACGGATGCCCCCGACTTCTCCGAGATCTTGATCGCCACGTCTCCCCCCTTTCCCCTACCAGCGTGCCTCCCCGATCCGCAGGGCCTGGTCCTCCAGGATCACCGAGTTGAACACCGGGATCAACTTCGCGCTGATCTCCTCCAGCCGCGAGATGGCCGATGCCGGCACATAGACGATATCCCCGGGCGAGAGCGGGATGTCCGCGCTCCGCCCCGTCTGGATGCGCGATACGTTCGCGCGGTACGGGCGCGGCTCGCGCACCCCCCCGCGCACCACCACGACGTGGCCCGGCCTCGCGCGCCGGTTGAACCCGCCCGCCTCGACGACCGCCCCCAGGACCGTCAGGCCGTCCCAGTAGCGCATCGCGCGGGGGGACCCCACCTCGCCCAGGATGTAGACGAGTTGGTTGCGGAAGGACGGCACGTAGACGGTGTCCCCCCCCTGGATCCTGGCGTTCTGGGACAGGTCCGGCGCGCCGGAGCCGAAGAGCCGCCGGAAGTCGAGATCGACCACGCGGTCGCCGCGGATGAGGACCGCCCCGGCCAGGTCCGCGACCTCCTGCTCGAAGGCGCCGGTGGTCTCCCGCTCGAACCCGCCGGCCTGTGCGATCACGTCCATCAGGCGCGTCTCCTGCGTCAGGACGAGCCGCCCCGGGGACTTCACGGCGCCGAGGACCGACACCGTGTTCCCCGCGAACTCCCTTCCGAGGACGGCGACATGAGGCTCGCGGTAGATCTCCCCCTCGCGCAGGCGCGCCTCGATCTCCTCGCGCAGTTCCTGGAAGGTCCGGCCGGCGGCCTCGATCTCCCCCACGTACAGGTACGAGACGCGCCCGTCCGGGCCCACCGGGACGATCTTCGCGGTGTCGCCCTCCCCCGCCACCGAGACTTCCAGGAGATCCCCGCGCCGGATCCGGTACTCCCCCCCGAGCAGGGCCGCCCCGTCGATCGAAACCCGCAGCGGCGCCCCGCCCGCCCCGCCCGCCTCCGCGGGCTCCAGCGGTTCGAGCGGCTCCGGCGGCGGCCCCCCGCACCCGGCGAGGGCCATCGCCAGCAGCCAAGCCCCGATCCCCGCTGTCGTCCCGAGGGCCGCAATCCGTCCGCGGACCGAGGGACCCGTGTTGGTCGTCCGATCGACGAACACAGGTCCCTCGTCGCTCGATCGCCGATCGATGGCTCCTCGGGACGACACGAAACCCTTCACTTCTTCCTCCTCGTCACCCACCCCAACACCCCTCCCTCCGTCGTCTCCCCTTCGCCCTTCCCGTACGTGTACCGGCCCCCATAGAAGTAGGAATCCGTCGAGAGGTGGCGCGCCTTGTTGAGGACCGCCCCCACGAGCGGCGTGTTGACGTGCGTGAGCCGCGAGATCGCCTGGCGGACCGCCGGCAGCGGCGTCTCGTCGGCCGCGACCACCAG
>JACQRN010000138.1 GCA_016206515.1 Planctomycetota bacterium
GAGGTCGTGGAGGGTGGCCCCCTCACCGACCACAAGGGGGCAAACCTCCCGGACACGCCGATCGACCTGCCGAGCCTCTCCGACAAGGACATCGAGGACCTCCGACACGGCGCGTCCCTTGGTGTCGACTGGGTCGCCCTGTCGTTCATCCGCTCCCGGGAGGACCTCCGGGTCGCCCGAGGAGAACTACGTCGCGTCGGCTCCCAGGCGAGGCTGATGGCCAAGATCGAGCTGCGGACCGCGGTCGACCGCTTCGCCGAGATCCTCGAGGAGGCGGACGGGATCATGATCGCGCGCGGCGACCTCGGCGTGGAGATGGGACCCGAGACGGTCCCCGTGATCCAGAAGCGGATCATCCGCTCGTGCCTCGACGCGGGGAAACCGGTCGTGACGGCGACGCAGATGCTCGAATCGATGATCCGCAACCCCACGCCGACCCGCGCGGAGGCCTCGGATGTCGCCAACGCGATCTTCGACGGCACCGACGCGGTGATGCTCTCCGCGGAGACCGCGACCGGGGAGCACCCGGCCGAGGCGGTGCGGATGATGGACCGGATCATCCGCGATGTCGAGTCCAGCCCCCTGTACCACGACCCCGTGCGCAGCCGGCGCCTCGGGGACACCTTCGACCACGCGGCGCCGAACGTGCAGGACGCGATCTGCTTGTCCGCCACGCGCAACGCCGACGTCCTGGGGGCCAAGGTGATCGCCTCGTTCACCTCCTCCGGGTCGACCGCATGGCGCGTCGCGCGACACCGCCCCCGCGCCCCCACGGTGGCGCTCACCCCCCACGAGCACATCGCCCGGCAGCTGTCGATCGGATGGGGAATCCTCGCGCTCCTGGCCCCGGATCCGTCCAGCAGCGATCACCTCACCGAGGAGGCGATCGCCCGCCTGCGCGCGGCCGGACTCGTCCAAGAGGGAGACACGATCGTCGTCACGGCCGGTGTCCCGTTCGGCCGGACGGGAACCACGAACATGCTGCGGGTCGAGCGCGTCCCCGCGGCGTAGCGCGGGCTTCACGCCCGCACGATCCTTCCGCTACAGTACCCCCCCCATGCCGCCCCAGATCGTCTCCTGCGCATCGTGCGGCACGCAGTTCGACATCGCCGGGGTCCCGCCGGGGATGCAGGCCGGGTGCCCGGCCTGCCGCGCGCCATACGGCGCCCCGCCGGGCGCGGCGGCTGCCACCCCGCTCCCCGCGGCGGTCGCGGTTCCGATCCCGGCCTCCTCCCCGGACGACCTGCTGCTCCATCCCTCAGAGAAACCGCTCTTCTGGACCTGCGTCACGTTCGGGATCGTGGTCTACCTGCTTGTCGCCGCCGCGACATACTTCACGTACGGCGTGTTCCTGGTATACCCCTTGGCTGCGTTCCTGTTCTTCCTGGTCATGCACGGACTGTTCATCGGCTCGCTCCGGGGGAACGGCATTCGAGTCTCCGCGACGCAGTTCCCCGAGGTGGACCGCATGGCGAGGGAGATCGCCGGACAAATGGGGCTGATCCCTGTCCCCGCTGTGTACGTCCTGGAGTCCGGAGGGATCCTCAATGCCTTCGCGACCCGGTTCCTGGGGCGGGATTTCGTCGCGATCTACTCCGAGATCCTGCGGCTCGCGTACGAGCAGGGGGAAGCCGCGGTCGCCTTCGTCGTCGCTCACGAGCTCGCGCACGTCAAGCGGGGGCACCTCAAGCGGCGCTGGCTTCTCCTGCCGTCGCGCCTCCTCCCGTTCCTGGGGAAGGCGTACTCCCGCGCGTGCGAGTACACCTGCGACCGGTACGGCGTGAAGCACCGCCCCGAGGGGGCCGTGCCGGGACTCCTGGCGCTTGCGGCGGGCGGGTCCCTCTACCGGAAGGTCAACGTCCAGGAGTACCAGAACCAGCCCGCGACGGAACGCGGGTTCTGGATCTGGCTCGCCGAGAAACTCTCGACGCACCCGAACCTGCCGAAGCGGATCGCCGCCGCGGTACACCTCGGGGCGGTCCCGCCCACGGCGGTTCCGCCCACGGCGGCTGCCTGACCGGGCCCCTTCCCTATCGCGCCGTCCCGGCCTTCTCGTGTTCGACGAGAAGGTAGACGACCGCCGCGATGATCGCCACGAACAGGATGACGCCGACCACGCTCCCCCCCTCGAACGAGGAGACGGACGCCGGCACGGCGGCCTCGCGCCCCTGCAGGTCCTGACGCTCCTCCCCGCTGAACGCGGCGCTGTCCGCGAACGTGCCGGCGGGCATCGCGAGGTTCAGGACACCCACAACCAGGATCATGCACAGAACCTTCGTCGCACACCCCATCAGCCCCCCCCTTCCGTCCCATCCGGGGCCGGCGCGGCCGGGACCGGCGCCGCCACGACCAGGACGCCCCCCGACGGCTCCCACTCCGCCCGGAACCCGGCGTAAGGATAACACCTCCATCCCCGCGCCGGGTCGACCACCGCGAGGATCCCGCGTGCCGGGTCCGCCCCGGCGACGACGACATAGTGGGTCCTCCGCACCCCTCCCCGGTACGCCTGGATGAGGCCGGCGATCATGGGCCTCCCCTTTGCAAGATGCGTCCCGATCTGCTCCATCGTTCCCGCCTGGAGGAATGCTTCCAGTCCCACGCTCCTGAGCCCGGCCAGGAGGTCGTCCGCCCTGGACCCCCGCCCCGGATGCACGGGAACCCCCGCGCGGACCCGATGGCCCGCCTCCTCCCCCAGCCAATGCCGCGCCACCATCTGTGCGCACGCCGCACCGCACCCGTCCGCGCCCCCCTGACGGATCACCGGGACGTCGATCAGGACCCATCCCGGCTCCGTCCGGGCGTCCGCGGGATCGAACCCCCCTCCGGCGCCGACGTAGAGGCACCCGGGAAGAAGAAGGAGCGGCAGGACGAACGTCCGGGGGACCCCGCCTACCCGCACGTCACGATGCCGCGGTCCAGGGCCATCTCGAAGAGGAAGATCGCCAGGAAGATCAGCGCCGCCCCGATCGGAACGGCCCCCCCCTCGAACGAGCGGACCTCGGCGGGCGCCGCCGCCTCCAGGGAGCGGAGCGCCTGCCGCTCCTCGTCGCCGAACGCCGCGCCGACGGCGGACGCCGCGCGCGGCAGCCCAAGGTTGAGGATCGCGCAGACCAGGAGGAGGGAGAGCGTCCTCATGACCGGATGATCGAAGGTCCGGGCGGTTCGGTTCATGGGGAGCAGTCTATCAGGCGGCGGGTAGGCTAGGGCCGTGACGTCGCAAGTCGATCGCCTCCCGAACCCGGGCGTGCCGGACAGCGAAGAGGATTGGAGCACCTTCGTGGCCGCGCACCGGGACGGGATCGCCCGGTTCGCCGGGCGCTTCCTGGCGCGCCGGGGGGTACGGTCCCCTCCCGCGGCGACGGAGGAGATCCTGCAGGAGGTTCTTCTGCGGCTCGTCGACCGGGGACAGGAACTTCTCCGGCGTTACGATCCGGCGCAATCGTCCCTGGAGGGGTACCTCGCGGGGATCACGCGGCGTGTCTGCCTGGAGTGGGGCCACCGGGCGGGGCACGGGATGGGGGCGCCGCTCCCTGCCGCCGTGGAGGACCCCTCCGCCGAGGATCCGCTCCGGACCCTCCTGTCCCGCGAGGGGGACGAACGGGTCCGGGCCGCTGTCGCCTGCCTCCCTCCGCGCGACCGGCTTCTCGTGGCGCTGCGCTTCGAGGAAGGACTCCCCTTTCGCGAGATCGCGCGTGTCCTGGGGGTGGCGGAGGGGACGGTCTCTCCCCTCCTGCGGCGGGCGTACCGGCGGCTGGCGCGGCGGCTTCCCGCGGAGCCCGACCGGATTTCTCCGTAAGCCTGTAACGAAAGCGCGCACGGATCGCCAATACGGGATGATGACGCGTGAACCCTGCCCGTCCGAGCAGGAGGTGATCGCCCTTGCCGAGGGGCGGGGCGGGAGACAAGCCCCCCTGGTTGCCCACGTGGCCGATTGCGCCGCGTGCCGGGGAGTGCTGGCCGACGTCGCCTTCATGACCGCCCCACAAGGGGCGGCCCGCCCGGTCGCGGGCCGGACGCGACGCGCCTGGATCCGCGCCGCGGCGGCGGTGCTCCTGCTCTCGGTTGCGGTCTCGATCCTCTCTCGGGTCCGGCCGCGCCTTCCAGGCGGGATCGAACCGGTGCGCGTCGCCTGGCGCGGGGGAGGCGCCGGGGAGGAGCGCTTCGGCCCGGGCCAACCGATCGAGTGCTCGGGGGAGGCGCTCCGATTCCCGGACGGGACGGTGGTGCGTGGCGCCCCGGCGGGCGTCGTCTCCCTGGGCGAGCCGACGCCGACGGAGCGGCTGCACCTGCGCCTGCAATCGGGGGGCGTGGACCTCTCCGTGGCCCGCGCCGCAGGGGAGGTGACGGTCGAGACCGGACTCGGCGAGGTACGCGTCCTCGGGACGCGTTTCTCCGTGCGGTTGCATCCCCCTTGGGAGGAGGAGTCGGCGCTTCTGGAGGTGGAGGTTCACGAGGGGCGCGTGGCGGTCCGGGGCCCAGGGGGGCGCGCCGTGGTGGAGACGTCGCAACGGGCGTACCTGGAGCCGGGGGGGAGTCCCCGCCTTGAGTTGGCCGCGGCAGCAGCGGGGCCCTACTGGGCAGAACGGCTGTCGGAACGGTTGGACCGGGTCTTCGCGGCGGGGAGCGGTCCCGGTGCGGCGCGTCTCGTCGCGATGCTGCGTCACCAGGGGGGGTATGGGGTTCGAGAGGCGGTCTCCCGCGTGGAGGACGTGGGGCTGCCGGAAATGCCGCGGGTGCGCTGGTTCCGCGCGCTCTGCGCGCTCGACCCCGCGGCGGCGCGGGACCTGTGCGATCGGCATCAGGCTGGGGACGGCGGTCCGGAGGGGGCCCCCCCATCGCTCCGCTCCGCCATGAGGTCGTACCGGGAGGGGCGATGATCGGCGGCGGCGCGCCGTGGCGGCGGGGAAAGCCTCGCGGGATCGTCCTGATCCTGGTCTCCGTGCTTCTGATCCTCCTGATGCTCCTCGGCGTCACCTTCGTCCAGATGTCGGTCTTGCGGGTACGCGTCATGCGGGACTGGATCCTCGGGGCGCGTGCGTCGCTCCTGGCCCGGAGCGGCCTGGAGCGGGCGGCAGCCGAACTTCACAGGGGGGCTCTGCCGGAGTACGGCGGTGAGGACTGGAACGGCGACGGCGCGCTGACGGTCGGTCCCGAGCGGGACAACGAAGTCTATCTCCCGGATGCCCTGAACGTGGAGGATTGCCCCCCCGCGTACGCGATGCGACCGACGTTCTTCTCCCGGGGGGACTCGGTCCGGGCCGGGGTCCTGGATGCCGCGGGGGATCCGGCGCCGGATACCACCGCGGTCGACGGGAGGAAGCGCGGGTTCAGCGGGCGCCTCCGGGGGACCCTCGTGGACACCCCGGGGGTGCGCGGGGAGACGTATGCGCTGCGCGTCATCGATCTGTCCGGTCGGATCGACCTGAACCTCCCGGACACGCCGGTGTACGGCGGCGCGGGAAGGATGGCCCGGCTCCTGGACAACCTGGGGATGGCGATTGCCGCCGTCACGGGGGGAGCGGATCCGATCGCCGGCCGGGGGGCGCAACTGGTGCAGAAGCGGATCGATCTTCAGGCCGTCAACGGAAGGGGGTACCTCTCGGTCGGCGATCTGCGCCTGGCGGGACTGACCGAGGCCGAGGCGGAGCGCCTGCGACCCTACGTCTGGACGGAAGCCTGGTACGACCCGGGGACCGTCACCCCCACCCTGGACGGTTCGGGTCTCCTCACCGGGTTGGCGGTGCAGCCGCGCGCGCCGGTGAACGTCCAAACGGCACCGACACCGGTCCTGGCGGCCTTGATGGCGCTCGAAGGGGACGGGGAGAAGGTGCGCGACTTCGACGCGGGCGACGTCTTTCAGAACCCACCCGTGACGGTCGGTGGGGTCCCCTACGTCTACCAGCACTACCTGATCCCGATGACCCGGGTGCGTCCGTCGATCCCCCTGGCGAAGTCCCTGGACCTGGCGGCGGCCCTGGCGGCGCGTCGCCGCCTCGACCGGTTCGATACCTGGGCGGAATTCGACGCATGGTGCGACTCGCTCCCGGCGGGGATCGATCCGTGGCAGGCGGCCCTGATCCAGGCGAATGCGAACCCGAACACACGCCTGAACAAGTACAGCCCCGATCCGGCGGCGCTCCGGCGCATGGACAAGGCGGATCTGGTCGCCCCGACGACCGAGTTCCGTCTCGATGCCGCCGGGCCGTACGAGATCGTCTCCGTGGGGCGCGTACTCGACACCGGGGGGGCGCTGCTGGCTCGTGCAGAGGCGACGGCGGTGAGGGCGGCCCCGTCCCGGTGGCGGGAAGGGAGCCAGACCCGGTTCGAGGCGGCGGGGGCGTCGCGGGAGCGCGTGGTCACGCTCCCGGAGCCGTTGGTTCGCAGCGCCTCGCCGACCGCATGGGACGGGCAGGTGGTCCTGGCGCGCGCCGAGGATCTTGCGACGCCCGACATCACGCTACGTGCCGAACTTCAAACGGGGCTGGACGGCGTGTCGGACGCCCATCTGCCGACGGGACA
>JACQRN010000142.1 GCA_016206515.1 Planctomycetota bacterium
CTACTACCGGCTCAATACCGTGGTCCTGCGCACCCCCTCCCTGCGGGAGCGCCGGGAGGACATCCCGCTTCTGGTCGAGTACTTCCTCAAGCGGCTCCCCGGGGCGAGCGTCAAGGTCGTCTCGGACGAGACGATGCGTCTCCTTCAGGCGTACGCCTGGCCGGGGAACGTGCGCGAGCTGCGCAACACGGTGGAGCGGTTCGTCATCCTCGCCGACGGGGACGACATCGAGCCGAAGCACCTCCCGGTGGACGCCTTCCCCTCGCGCCGGAGCGCGCACGACGGGGATCCGACGCTCACCCTGGCGGAGGTCGAGCGGCACCATATCCTGCGCGTTCTGGAGGCGCAGCACGGGAACAAGACCCGCGCCGCGCAGGTCCTGGGGATCATGAAATCGACCCTCTACGCGAAGTTGCACGAGTATGGGGTTCCGGTCGGGAAGGATTCGGGAATCCTGGGGGGCGAGCAGGGTCCGACGGAGACGCAGACCCCGAAGAGCGCATAGAGGGAGGTCGCGGACCCCCGTCCGATTATCGCGCCCCCCGTCCGGGAATCGGACGGGGGCGTGCCGGGGCGCAAGCAGGTCGCAGTGCGCGGCGGCACCCGCTTTGCCTTTTGTCCTGCCATGGATCGTGCGGCGGGCGCTGCGGGGCATAAGGTCGGATCGATCACGGAGTTCCGCAGACGCCTGGCCGCCACGACCGTGGCGGCCCATCTCCCCAGGGGGCAACGGGGATTCCTGGTCTTCCTATCGCGGATCGGCTACATCGCCGTCCTGGCGAGGTTCCTGACGCTGTAGGAGCGTCCGGCGCAAGGTGTCCGGCTGTGTGGCGTCGTGGATCCCTGCCGGACGCTGGACGCCGGACTCCGGACGACTATCTCTCGACTTGCATCACGGCCTCGATCCGTACGTCCGGCTCCCCGTCGAGACGCCAGGCGACTCGGACGTCGTACTCGCCCCCGACCCACCCGGTCGCCTCGGGAGGGATCGGGAGGGAGACGGGGCGGGTCCAGCGCTCCCCCGGCAGGAGCGCGGCGCCGGGGGGGGTGTCGGAGTCGCCGGAGGCCGTGCAGACGGTCCTCCCGTCCGGGTCGACGACATCGACCGACCAGGACGCCGAACCGGGCGGGATCTGCCTCTCCCGGTAGGCGTTGTTGTCGAGCGCGAGCGAAACGACGAAGTTCGGGGTGCGGGCCGTGCCGGAGCGCTCCTGGAACACCCCGATGCGGGCGGGGACAGCGGCCCAGAAGACGACGTCCCCCTGTGCCTTGCGCGCCACGTTCGGTATCGCGGACTCCGGCGTCCAGGGCGCGGGACGCTCCGGATCGCCGTCGGGCCAGACGATCCAGAGGGCGGCCAGCGCTGCGGCCCCCAGCAGCCAGAGTTTCCGGCGTTTCACTCCGCCTCCTCGCCGTTGCGTACGCGCGGCGAGAGGTGGACCGCGGCGCGCATCCATGCCGCGATCTCGTCGGGCGCCCCGGCCTCGCGGAGTTGGCGATCGAACGACTCGTGCTCCCGTCGAAGGGATGCGGCGATCCGTCCGGCGTCCTCCGGGTCCGGGAACGCCGCCTCCAGGGCGCGCCGGGCCTCCGCGAACGGGCGCGTGAACAGGGAGGCGCCGATCGCCCCCTCCGGGCGGGATGGAAGAGGGGCCGAGGCGGCCTTGAGCGCGGCGAAGCAGGGGGCCGTCCCCTCGAAGAGCGCTCGGAGGGGTTCATCGCGCTCGCGGTCATCCCCGTCCGCGGCAAGGATCGAACGCTGCGCCTCGAATGCGGTGTCGGCCGCGGCGCGCCGGGCCTCGGCGATCCAGAATCCCATGAACGATCCGGCGGCCTCGCGCTCCGCGCCGCGCGCGGCGCGCCGGCCGCGCTGCACCTCGTGGCGCAGGATCCCGATGGCGGTCTCGGTCGCCGAGGCGAGCGCCCGCAGGTCCCCCTCGATCTGGGCCAGGTCGTCGCGCCTCCGCTGGAGGAGCGTCACCTCCTGCTGGAGCGCCGCACGGATCCGGTCCAGTTCTCGCACCTGCTCCTCCGTGGATCCGCTCAGGGCGTCCGGCGAGTCGGCCTCCCGTGCCGGGCGGGGCGTGCGCTCCTCGGGGGATGGCGGGGTCCTGCGGCGGGCGCGCTCCCAGGCGGCGTCGGTCTCGGTCGGCTCGGACGCGGCGCCGGAGGGTTCGGGCGCCTCCAGGGACGCCGCATGGAGGGCGAGCGCCGCAGGGGTGTTCGGCTCGACCGGCTCGGGAGGGGCGAGCGCGAGAGCCGGCGCCGGGATCGTCCCCGCGCGCCTGCGCAGTTCGATCTCGTCGAGGAACCGCTCGTGGAGGCCAGCGGCCCGGCGCTCGCGCGAGAGGGCGGCCTGGCGCAGGAGTTCCGCGGCGGCCTCCCACTTCCCGCGCGTCTCGATCGTCGATGTCGCCTCATGCCGCAGGCCGTCGCGCAGGGCGCGCCGCTCCCCGATCCGGCCGCGCAGGACGGCGACCGCTTCCTCGGACTCGGCGATCGCCTGGGTGTGGGCGTCGCGGTTCCCCGTGAGGATCCAGATCTCGCCGCGTAGGGCGTCCGAACGCGTACGGAGCGCGTTCGGCGTCTCGTCCGGGGTCGCGAGCGGGTCCTGGGCTAGCGCGGATCCCGCCAGAATGAGGAGAAACGCTGGCAGTGCCAAACGCCATTTCTCCTGTCTCCCGACTCCTGTCTCCTGACTCCTGTCCATCGGGGCCGCTATTATCCGGCGCGGGGCGTCGCGATCCAGGCCGCTATAATTCCCGCCCCCCATGCAACTCGGATTCGTCCTCGACCAGTCGCGCTGCATCGGGTGCCACGCCTGCACCGTCGCCTGCAAGTCGGAGAACGACGTCCCGGTGGGGAAGTTTCGCACGTGGGTCAAGTACACCGAGCAGGGGGAGTTCCCCCAGGTCCGGCGCTCCTTCACGGTGCTGCGCTGCAACCAATGCACCGAGGCACCGTGCGTGGAGATCTGCCCTGTCACGGCGCTCGAAAAGCGCGCCGATGGGATCGTGGACATCGACCCGGCCGTCTGCATCGGGTGCAAGGCGTGCATGCAGGCGTGCCCGTACGACGCGCTCTACCTCAACGAGGAGACCGGGACCGTCCAGAAGTGCCACTTCTGCGCGCACCGGACCGAGCAGGGGTTGGCGCCGGCGTGCGCGGTCGTCTGCCCGACCGAGGCGATCATCCCCGGCGACTTCGACGACCCGGACAGCGTGGTCTCGCGCCTGAAACGCGACCACCGCCTGCAGGCGCGCAAGACCGAGGCGGGGACCGGCCCGAACGTCTTCTACAAATCGCCCGTAAGCGCCGGTCTCGACCCGCAGGCGACGCACGCCGCCGGGGGGTTCCTCTGGTCGAACCCTCCCCCGGGGTTCCCGGTCGCGGCGCACGAGATGGCGGCGATGGAGGGGCGGGCGAAGGCGCGCACCACCTACGACGTCGGCCACCCGCCGATGTGGGGGTGGAAGGTCTCGGCGTACCTGTTCACGAAG